>JAAESS010000313.1 GCA_024229195.1 Flavobacteriales bacterium
AATGTAAAACATCATCGATACCCGGGAGAATCTCAGTATGGTCCATTTTAGCAATATATTGCAGGTATTGTTCATTCTTCTCCTTTAAATATTTTGACTTTTCATCTTCTTCAAGATGAACCTGGCCAATATCTAAAAGGATCTCCAGAGAACGGACCCGACTAACTCCTTTTAACCGCTCATTTTGAGCCATTGTAAAATCAAAGCCCAACTGATTTGCCAGTTCTTTCCAGGCCATATAGTGATATTTTGCTGTATCTACGATCACACCGTCAAGATCAAAAATAAAAGCTTTACTACTCATAATTCATTATTTGGTTTTAAGTTCAACTTCATCATCCACATCTTTTACTTTTACAACAAGGGCTGCAGCGATCAAAAAGGATACACCACTTATAACCAATGCAAAAATTGGATTTCCGTCATATACATATTTAACAATTGGACCTCCTATCAAAGCATTGATGATCTGCGGAATCACAATAAAGAAATTAAAGATCCCCATATAAACCCCCATTTTTCGCGGTGGGATCGATCCTGCGAGTATGGCATAAGGCATTGCTAGAATACTGGCCCATGCAATTCCAATACAAACCATAGATAAGATCAACCAATATTGATCAGGAGCAAAATAAATTGACAAAAGACCAATACCTCCAACGATCAGAGACAAAGTATGTGTTCTTTTACGTCCCATTTTATGTGCTATGGCAGGAAGGAAGAATGCGTAAATTGCCGAAACTAGGTTATAAACTCCAAAGAGAATTCCGACCCAGTCACCTGCATTTTGATAAGCAGTACTGCTGGTATCGTTAAGAGGAAGCCTATAAACATGATGTGCTATGGCAGGGGTAGAAAACACCCACATACCGAATAACCCAAACCATGAGAAAAACTGGACCCAGCTCAACTGTCTCATCGTTAAAGGCATATTTTTGAAATCCGTAAAGATATTTAACAAACTTGATTCTTCCACTTTTTCTTCCTCATCAGCTCCATTGATCAAAGCCATTTCTTCAGGGGAATATTCTTTTGTGGTAAATACCGTAATTAAAATACTTATGATTAGAACAGCTGCTCCAATAATAAATGAAAGCATTAGGCTAAATGGTACTTTTCCGGGTTCTGCTGTATTGGATATTCCTGCCCAATTTGTAAGAACATAAGGCAACCAGGATCCAATCACGGCTCCTATTCCAATAAGTATTGTTTGTACACTGAATCCAAGTGTTCTTTGATCGCTCGGAAGCACATCTGCTACAAGCGCTCTAAATGGTTCCATGGCGATATTAAATGATGCGTCCATGATCATCAACATACCAGCACCGACCCATAAGGCAGGCATAAAAGCAGTAAACATATCTGCATTTGGCATTAATACTAATCCGACAGAAGCAAGAATAGCACCGGTAAGAAAAAAAGGTCTTCTTCTTCCGAGTCTTGTCCAGGTTTTGTCACTGTAGTATCCGATAATAGGTTGAACAATCAATCCTGTTAAAGGAGCAACAATCCAGAACCATGATAATTCATGCACATCTGCTCCAAAGATTTGTAAAACTCTTGATGCATTTGCATTTTGAAGGGCAAAGCCCATTTGAATTCCCAGAAATCCAAAACTCAGGTTCCAGATCTCCCAAAAACTAAGACGTCTTTTTTCCATAATTAAGTTGTATTTGATGTATGAAATTTATTCTACCAAAATATCAAAAAATTATTTGACACATAATTATACCATGACAGTATTTGTTTCCGAAAAAAATAATTTCTAAATGGTAAAATGAATGGTCTTACCAGTATTGTGAAGTATTATATAATTAGCAAGTCGTGAAATATTTACTAATAATGAACAAATATATAAAATTTATTCATTAATTATGAAATTGAACTTTTTTTGTTGAATTTCTGATTTTGAGATCTGTTTTTATTATATGAGTTTTATGCTGATATTGAACATCTTGAGAGTCAATTTCATCAAGTAATAACTCCAGCGCTTTTTGCCCCATAGTTCTTCCATGTTGAGCCACTGTCGACAAGGAAGGGGTTGTAAATTCTGAAATTACACCATCTGTAAATCCTATAACTTCGATGTCATCTGGAACATGATAGCCAAAACTTCTGGCAACTGTCATCACAGTTGCGGCGTATATTTCGTTTACGGCAAAAATACCATCCGGAACAAAATCACCTTTAAACAATGATGAAACCTGCTCTTCAATTGACAATTTATCATCTACCTCTATAATAAGGTCGTTGTTGATCTCGATGTTATTTTCTGTAAGCGCCTTAACATAGCCTTCTTTTCTTTCATGCCCGACAGTCACATAATCAGGTGTCGTAATTAGAGCAATTTTACTACAACCATTTTTTAATAATTGTTCGGCAGCTAAAAATGCACCACCTTTATCATCAGCGATCACTTTGTTACAATTTATCTGATCCACAACCCTGTCAAACATGACAAGGGGAATTCCATTATTGATTAGTTCATTAAAATGTCTGTAATCATCTTTCTCTTCAGTTTCCTTTGAAACAGACGCGATAATGCCGTCGACTACTCCATTTGCCAACATTTCCATATTTAACACTTCTTTTTCGTATGATTCGTTGGATACGCAAATCATAACATTGTAACCTTTGTCATTGGCAAGTTTTTCTATTCCGGTGATTACTTTTGTGAAAAAGTGATGTACTATTTCAGGGATGATGACCCCAATTGTTTTCGTTTTTTGATTCCTTAGATTAAGTGCTAAACTATTAGGCTTGTAGTGGTAATATTCGGCAAATGCTTGAATCCTTTCCTTGACCTCTAAACTGATTTCAGGACTATCCTTTAGCGCCTTGGAAACTGTGGAAATGGACACGCCAAATTCTTTGGCTATTTTTTTTAATGTAATTTTTTGCTTCATAAACTTAGTGCATAGAATTCGTCTATACTTAAAGACTTCAATGTAGTCAAATTGTACCTGAAAAAGTCATTTTTTAGGAATTGACTTGCGTTCTATCAAAGGGGGTAAGTTTCAAGTATAAAAATATACAAATTTTATGTGTTAAAAAAATATACAAAAAAGTGATTATTGAATAGTCAATTTTAGTAGATATTTTTAGCATATTATAAAAACAAAACCTCTTCTGAAAGAAATTTTATCACTTTCATAAATTCACTAAAATTTACTCTAACGTTTGCGTAATAAAACTTATTAACACGAAATCGTTTTCGTAGAATTTTAGCCACTCAGTTTTTATGTTAAATACTTGTTAACGAGTACATTCGTAACGTGAAATATTATTTAACAGCAAGTTTAATTACAAATCATAGTGCTTAATAACTAAATTCATTTATATGAAAAAAATTAGACAATTAGTCCTTGCGATTATCTTTATAGTACCTTTGATGATGTCCGCTCAGGAACAAGTCACCGGTAATGTAAAAGATGACCAAGGAATTGACCTTCCCGGAGTATCTGTAATGGTTCAAGGTACAACCCGAGGAACTGCTACTGACTTTGATGGAAACTTTACCCTTGACGTTGAGGCAAATTCAATTTTAATTTTCTCTAATGTTGGATACTCCAACAAGGAGTTACCTGCCTCAGCCAATATGCAAGTTGTATTGGAGGAATCTGCAGAAAGTTTAGACGAAGTGGTACTTATTGGTTATGGACAAACAACCAAAAAAGATGCTACCGGAGCTGTAGAAAAAGTGAGTGAAAAAGAATTCAACGTGGGAGCAATTGCCTCACCAGAACAATTGATCACAGGTAAGACGGCTGGGGTGAATGTTACACCTCCAAGTGGTAGACCTGGTGAATCAGGAGCTGTAAAAATTAGAGGTGGTGTTTCATCTTTAGGAAATAACAGTCCGCTGTATGTAATAGATGGGGTTCCTATCGATCAAAAAGGTCCAGCCTTAAACTCGATCAACCCAAATGATATTGAAAGTTTTAACATCTTAAAGGATGCTTCTGCAACTGCCATTTACGGATCAAGAGCTACCAATGGGGTTATTATTATCACAACCAAATCCGGAAGGATGAATTCTGACTTTAGGGTAGAATTAGATAGTAAGTTCTCATCAGGTGTTAAATCAAATACAGTTGACGTACTGAGTGCTGATCAATTTAGAGGTGCAGTTATCGCATTAAATAATCCTGATGCAACGGCTTTATTGAGATTAAATGAAAACACAAATTGGCAAGAACAAATTTATCAAACAGCTTTTGGAACGGATAATAATCTGATTATTTCTGAAGGATTTGATAATAGCTCTTACAGGGTTGCCTTAGGATACACATTTCAGGAGGGGATCATGAAAACAAATGATTTTACCAGACCAAGTGTCGCCTTGAACTTCAGACAAAATTTATTCGATAATTCGCTAAAAATGGATTTCAATATTCGCGGATCATGGGTAGAAGACAGATTTGGTGATTCAGGTGCAATTGGTGGTTCAGTAAATTTTGATCCAACAAAACCAATTTACAGTGGAAGCCAAGAATTCGGTGGTTATTGGGAATGGTTGAATGATGACGGAAGTGTCAATACTCTTGCACCCCGTAACCCGGTTGGTCAATTAGAACAAAATACAAATAATGCCAATACGCAGAGATATCTTGGAAATGCAAAGTTTGATTATAAATTTGGATTCTTAGATGGTTTGAATTTAGTAGTGAATCTTGGTTTTGATTATTCAGAAGTACAAGGCCGCTTTATAGTTCCTGCTGAATCGGCAAGTGGATTTAATGATGGAGGGTCTGTAAGAGATTATACAGAAATGAAAAGAAACACGCTTGCGGATATATATTTGAATTATGTAAACACTTTCGCAGAAAAGCATAGGGTTGACATTATGTTGGGTCACTCTTTTCAAGATTTTTATCGTGAGAATTCCAATGTTACACAAGATGGAATAGGAAGCCCTGCAACTGGTAATCCAAGATTGGTGTCATTAAATGCACTTGAATCTTTATTTGCCCGTGTTAACTACACATTTAATGATAAGTATTTAGTGACTTTTACATACAGACGTGATGGATCTTCAAGATTTGCTCCTGAAAACAGATGGGCAGATTTCTTTTCCGGTGCATTGGCATGGAATATATCTGAAGAAGATTTTCTTAAAGATTCCGACGTGGTATCTACTTTAAAATTACGACTAGGGTTTGGACAAACTGGTCAACAAGAGATTGATAAAGATTTTGGTTACTTACCAATTTATACACCTGGTGATGCCGGGGTAAGATATCCTTTTGGATCAGACTATCATTATACACTCAGACCTGAAGGTTATGATAAGAATATCAAATGGGAGGAGTCGGATACGTATAATATCGGTATCGATTACGGTTTTATGGATGATGCATTATCAGGATCTATTGAATACTTCAAAAGAGAATCAACAGATATATTAAGTACGATAGCACCTCCTGCAGGTTCGAACCTTACCAATAATTTATATACAAATATTGGTGATTTATCTAGTCAGGGTGTTGAATTTACCTTGAATGCTGATCTTTTCGAGAGAGAAAACTTCAGATGGAACGTTAATTTCAACGCAACTTGGTTACAAAATGAAATAAAAAAATTAAATAATGTTGAAGACCCAGATTCTCCGGGTATTGCTCAAGGAGGAATTAGTGGTGGTGTTGGTAATACTATCCAAACGCACAAGGTTGGTTATCCTCAATTTTCATATTTGGTATATCAACAGGTATATGATGAAACAGGTAACCCACTTGAAGGTGTTTATGTGGATCAAAATGAAGACGGCGTTATCAATGATAGTGACAAGAGGATTTATAAAAATCCTAATCCTGATTATTTATTAGGTTTTTCATCCTATATGAACTACCGTAATTTTGACTTTTCATTTACATTGAGAGCGGCATTAGGAAACTACGCCTATAACAATGTATCATCCAATACAGGACATAATGGTGCCCTTTATCAATTAGGGTCACTAAGAAATGTTCATTCTTCACTTTTGGAAACAGATTTTAATACCCAACAGTTGTGGTCTGATTATTATATTCAGGACGCTTCTTTCCTAAGAATGGACAATGTTTCATTGGGTTATACTTTTCAAGATCTGAAAGAAGGAGAAATTGGATTGAGATTGTATACTACAGTACAAAATGTGTTTGTAGTTACTGAATACGACGGATTGGATCCTGAAATCAGTGGAGGGATAGATAATAATTTTTATCCAAGACCAAGAACTTTCTTACTTGGATTTAACATTAACTTTTAAAAGCATTGATGATGAAAATATTTAAAAATTTAAAATATAAAGTTGGTATTGTCGCTTTAGTGCTTGCGCTTGGATTTGTTTCATGCGAGAGTGAATTAGACAAACAACCTGTAACGGAACTTACAGAAGGACAGGCTTTTGCTGATCCTGAGGCTTATACGGAATTTTTAGCCAGAGTATATGCAGGGATAGCGGTAAGTGGTCAGGAAGGTCCTGCAGGGAGACCTGATATTCAGGGAATTGATGAAGGTTTTTCTAACTATTTACGTCAGTTTTGGAAACATCAGGAATTGAATACAGATGAGGCAATTATTGCATGGAATGATGGTACGATCCATGATCTTCACAACCATGTTTGGACCCCATCTAATGAGTTCATTAGAGCCATGTATGACAGAATCTATTTTCAGATAGGTATTTCAAACCAATTCTTAAGAGAAACTACTGATGAGAAATTAGATAGTCGTGGTGTTGATGGAAACCTTAGAGCTGAAATTCAAGTGTTTAAGGCTGAAGCTAGATTTATGAGAGCCTTAAGTTACTGGCATGCGATTGACTTTTATGGAAGTATTCCTTGGGTGACTGAAAAAGATCCTGTAGGGAATTTCTTTCCGGAACAAGTAAACAGAGATGTTGTATTTGACTGGATCGTTAGTGAATTAAAAGAAATTGAACCAACATTGATTGGAGCACGTCAAAACGACTATGGTAGAGCCGATCAAGGTGCTGCATGGATGCTTTTGAGTAAATTGTATTTGAACTCTCAAGTTTATACTGGTACAGATAGAGCTAGCGAGGCTTTGGAATATATTGAAAAAGTCATTGGAGCCGGGTATACCTTAACAGATAATTATACTGATTTGTTCCTTGCGGATAATGATGTGAATGGTTCAGAGAAAGAAATCATTTTCCCTATTCGTTTTGATGGATTGAATACAACAGGTTATGGAGGGACTACCTTCTTAACACATGCTCCTGTTGGAGGAAAAATGGTTGCTGCCGATTATGGAATCAATGGTGGCTGGGGTGGTATCAGAACCACCAAGAATTTTGTTTTCCAGTTTTCAGGATTAGATACTGATGCTATGAATGAAGCTATTGGTTCTGCTTCGAAATGGGGACTTGTTGGAAGTGCTACTGTAAATAGCTGGGATGGACCAGATATGACCTTGTACGAATCAGGTACAGAGCAATATGGAATATATGCTCAATTAGTTGCTGGAGAGATCAAGTTTAGATTTGATAACGACTGGGGATTGAATTTAGGGGATAATGGTGCAGATGGATCGCTTGAAGAGGGTGGATCTAATATTGCTATTGCAGCAGATGGCCTATATTATATCACTATGGATAGAGCTAATAATGCCTATACCATGACTTCTATTGGAGATTCCAGAGAGAACTTCTTTACAGAAGATCAGACGCTGGAGATTGAAGATCCATTTAATTTTAACAATGGATATGCAGTAGAGAAATTCAGAAATGTTGACGTAAATGGAAACCAAGGATCAGATGGAGGAGGAGATTTTGTTGATATTGATTTTCCAATGTTTCGTTTAGCGGATGCCTATTTAATGTATGCTGAGGCCTTCCTAAGAGGAGGTGGAGGTAGTGCCAGTACAGCAGCTGATTATGTGAACATGTTAAGAGAAAGAGCTTATGGAAGTAACGCAGGTAATATTGTTGCTACAGACCTTACTCTTGATTTTATTCTTGACGAAAGGTCAAGAGAATTACATTGGGAAGGACACAGGAGAACTGACTTGGTGCGTTTTAACCAGTTTACTGAGAATGGAATTTGGCCATGGAAAGGTGGAATTATGGAAGGTAAAACAACAGAGAAGTATAGAGATCTTTACCCAATACCTTCATCAGATATCATAGCAAATCCAACGTTGAAGCAAAACGATGGTTACTAATTTAAAACATAGATATATCATGAAAAAATATATAAATAAAATATTATTCTTACTGACCTTCTCTGCTTTAATGATGAGTTGTGAAAATGAGGATGTTGTTGTGATCAATGAAGATTTTACTACAACTGTAAGTCTAAACAACGACAATATAATTCTTGAAGAAGCAAATGAAGGTATGCCAGCACTTACAGTGAAATGGACACAACCAGAGTTTGGTTTTAATGCAGCTGCTGAATATAATATTCTTTTTGATATGGCCTCTGGAGATTTTTCATCTCCTGAGATTGTATCAGCGGGTTCGGCATTAGAAAAAGTCTTTAATACAGAAGAACTAAATAAAATTCTATTGAATCTGGGAGCTGAACCTGGAACTGCGACGCAGCTACAAATGAAAATTGACATAATTATGTCAAAGCAATATAGTAAAGCGTCTGATATTTCAAGTTTGACTGCAACGGCTTATTCTGGTGTTCTTGACTTAACAACACCTTGGGGTGTTGTAGGAAGTGCAACACCGAATGGCTGGGGTGACGGACCTGATACACCATTTTATAAAACTGCTGAAGCAGGAGTATATGTTGCCTACATCAATATGATTGCTGGTGAATGGAAGATCAGAAAGGATAATGCATGGGATGTAAATTATGGTTCAGATGATGGCCTAAATCTTGTTCAAAATGGAGGTAATATAGCTGTTACTGATGCTGGGTCGTATAAAATCATTTTTGATGAGAATAATTTCACCTATACTATCGAAGCTTACACATGGGGCTTGGTGGGTGATGCAACTCCAAATGGATGGGGTGCTGGGCCAGACACACCACTGATGTATGACTCTTGTTCTGATACCTGGAGAGCTGATATTAAAATGACAGATGGAGAATGGAAGATTCGCCAAAACAATGACTGGTCTGTAAACTATGGTTCAGACGCTGTAGATGGAACTATACAAGCAGGTGGAGGAAATATTCCTGTAACAACAGGCTATTACAAAGTAGCTGTTGATTTCAATAATCTGACATATACCATAGCAAAAACGGATGTTTATGGAGTAGTTGGTTCTGGATATAATGATTGGGGTGCTTTAGGGCCAGACTTTGCATTTACACCTGATTATTGTAATGAAGGAATTTATTATGCAAACAACGTTACATTAGTAGATGGTGAGATCAAGTTCAGAGTGAACAATGACTGGGGTGTTAATTACGGTGACACAGGTTTGGATGGAATTTTAGAAGAAGGAGGAGATAATATTCCTTCAGTAGCCGGAGTCTATGATATTATCCTAGACATTAGTAATCCTAGTGTTCCTACATATACTATGATTAAGAAATAAATTAGATTGTAAGTATTTAAAAAGGGCTGTTTTTAACAGCCCTTTTTTCCCTTATAAAAACAGTGAACTATGCATAAAACTTTACTTATTTTATTTTTTTTAACCGGATCCATATTTGCCCAGCAGCAAACAGTCACATTCGATATTAGTCCGACAACTTTTGAGGAGGATGAGATGATCACCATTACAGCGTCTGACTTTAGTCCATCAGTTTGGGGAGTAAGCGATGTGTATTTATGGGCTTGGTCAACAGCGAATGGAGTGCAACAAGACTCGCCTAACAATGGAGAGTGGACGAACTCAGATGAAGCACAAATACTGACAAATAATGGAGATGGTACCTACTCAATCTCTTTTGTTCCCAAAGACTTTTATGAAAGAACTGATCTTGAAAGTGTCGGTTTTTTGGTAAAGGCCAAAAATGGAAGCGGAGATAAAAAATCACAAGACAAGGTTGTATCGGTCGGAACTATTGAAATTCCTCCTGTTACAGAAGCGCCTGTTCCGGCGGGAATGCTTGACGGGATCAATC
>JAAESS010000314.1 GCA_024229195.1 Flavobacteriales bacterium
ATCGGGATTACCGGAATTACTTCTTTTATTAAAAAAAACGGTGAACTTGATGCTGCTTTCAAAGACAAGAGAATGACACAGGAGAATCTGGAGGATTTTATCCGTTTTGCAGATCAATCCGGAGAACTGGTTTTAAAGAATTTGAACCGGACTGCCAGTCTGATCAAAACTTTTAAGCGAATTGCTGTAGATCAAACTCTTGATAGCATTAAACCTATTAAGCTAAAGTATTTTCTTGAGGATGTTGTTAATAGTTTGAACCCCAAACTGGCAAAGAAAAATATTAAAATAGATATCCAATGTGATCCTGCAGTAGAGATAAGAAGCTATCCTGGCGCTTTAGGCCAGATTTTAATCAATTTGACTATGAATTCAATTGTTCATGCATTTCCAGATTCAGGCGGTGGTAATATTAAGATCATAGCAGTCGTGAAAAGCAATAAATTGGAAATACAATATATGGATGATGGAATCGGGATAGAGAACAAATTGCTTCCAAAGATATTTGATCCTTTCGTGACCTCCAACAGGCAAACGGGTTCCGGGCTTGGCCTGAG
>JAAESS010000315.1 GCA_024229195.1 Flavobacteriales bacterium
AGTAAATCATCTATCGCATCCTGTTCTGTTCTGCCATACCCGATGCAGTCACCCTCATCCCAATCCTCTCTCGCTGCTGACCAATCGTATTCTCTTATTGGAATCGGAGGACACTCGTAGCTTGTTATTATCTGTCTCATATTTTTATTTCATTTAATACATCAATAAATAATTTCAACTTTTCTACTTCAGTAATTTGAAATCCATCATAATCAAAGATATAGACCTTCCAATTATTATCTTCTACCTCATCACTATCACTTGTTATCAAGCATAAGTCTTCAATGTCTAAAGTATAGTAATGCCAATTGTTAGGTGCACCTGAGCTTTCAGGTGTATTGTCTTTTCTTTCAAATCCTAATTCAATTAAATCTTTTTCTTTTATCATCGCATTTTCTTTTTAAAAGTTATCCCAACACCATATCGGAGTCTTGTCCCCCATCCATGCACCACTAACATTGTATGTGAAGTATTCCATTGCATCCTCCTCATCCAAATCATTACCTAATATCTCTAAGCATTTGCTTACTGAGTATAT
>JAAESS010000316.1 GCA_024229195.1 Flavobacteriales bacterium
AAAAGTTACTTCATCATTTTCTGTGACAACTGAAGTTAAAGAAGGAGTAAATACAAATATGTTATTAGGATTACTCCCTCATCAATGGAATAATTTAGCTTCCAACTCACCCTCACCCAATGAATATACTTACAGTACTGTAAGAGGAAATTTAAAAACCCTTAAAGGGAATAGTTTCTCTGTAGAAAATACTTTTAAAGGAATTTTACCAACATTACCATACCTGGCAAATTATAGTGAAGGTTTTAGCCCATCAGAAATGGATGAAAAAATTTCACAAATTGAAAATGACGGCTTAGCATTATGGACAGATTCCTACAATGAAGGTCAAATGATGAACAGAATGATTCAAACTGCAAGAATTGCAGATCAAACTGGAGATGATGAAGCTAGAGATAAAATGATTGCAACCATAAAAAATCGACTTGAAGATTGGTTAAAAGCAGAATCTGGAGAAGTCGCTTTTATGTTTTATTACAATAATGACTGGTCTACAATGATAGGCTATCCTGCAGGTCATGGACAAGACAACAATATTAATGATCATCATTTTCATTGGGGGTATTTTATTCATGCGGCGGCATTTATGGAGCAATTTGAGCCTGGTTGGTCAGAAAATTGGGGAGATATGATTAACATCTTAATTCGTGATGCAGCCTCTTACGATAGAAATGATGAATACTTTCCTTTTCTAAGAAACTTCAGCCCCTATGCAGGTCAT
>JAAESS010000317.1 GCA_024229195.1 Flavobacteriales bacterium
TGGGACGTGGAGGCCGCAGGTTCGAATCCTGCCACCCCGACAAAGTAAAATCCTTTCAAACATAAGTTTGAAGGGATTTTTTGTTTTCATTTCATTAAAAGCTTGCTTTCATAAAGGGGTGAAAACAAAAAATACTAAAATGCGCTAGCTTGTTAAGCTTTTTTAATCAAAGTATCTCTTTTAGGATCAACTCTATCTTTTTGATAATTACCGTAATCTGATCCATTTGCATTTCTATATTTCTAAAAAAGATACTAATATCTCTGTTGACCCAACTTTCAGAAATTACGCGTGCACCCAAGCTTATTCTTAAAACAGCACTTTGAATATCATTGCCATATTTAACATCAACGGCTTGCCCAATGTGACATTTTTGGGCAGCGAGCCGAATGATTTCTAAAGAAGATTCTGAAAACTCATCGGAAATGTCAGAATTTAGTAAGAGATAAAGTTTTTTCACCTTATCATTCGTTAGAACTTCATTATTTTTAAGTATAAAAAAAGGAAAAATTGTACGAATATTTCTAAGGCCAAATTCTTCATTATTATAGGTGTTAATCTTTTTTTCATCGCCAAAAAGTGGTTCTAAAAACGAGGCATCTTTAATTGCATCTTCAACAAAATTGCAAAACATCTCAATGCCTAAATTTCTATATAAAATAGGTGTCTTGAAGTACCTGTCCATTTCAACTATGGCGGCATTCCAACGCATATATGAGCCGTAATTAAATCCATCGGATAAGTCTCTTGAACACAACCATGATGTTGGCCAGTCAGAATGATGGTAATAATCTGTCAAACCTTCTGGTATCGTATTTTTTACTGAATTAATGGATTCACTAACACTTTTTGGTACAATTAAAGCACCACAATATGGAGGTCCGGTAAAATATTTACTTCCCGTAATAGTAACAATATATCCTTTATTTAAATAATTTTGAATATCATTGGGGTCTAGTCTAAGTTGTGAACCGTCTACAATAATTTGAATGGATAATTTATCCAGTGTTTGTAATTTTTGAATCATCTCCTCACTAGGGGACTGATAACCTAATTTTGACTGATCCATTGCATGTAGTACAACATGCCTTCCTAATTCATGAGTTTTTGAAATAGCAGAGAAAACTTCTGTATCTAATAGGTCTGATGATTTTAATGCACCGTTTTCATCTCTTAAAGGAATTTCAATCAAATCAATTTCTCTAAATCCTTTGATATTATCTCCTTTTTTAACCGGATAATCCAGAGCCGTTGTATTTTCAAAATGCCTCCCTTTTAATGCTGTCGGTATACCGCTGCCGGTTTCATCAGAAGCCACTAAAACATGTGTTATTTCCTTTTTGGAAATGATTTGAGTAATGGCTGCTATTTGAAGAGAGGAATCAGTACCTGATGGAGAAAATATGATCTGACAGGCATCATCTATAGTGAGGGATTTCCTAAGGTTATTTTTCAGTAATTCTGAAAACTCCAATGTCGCTATTTTAAAACCTTTTTTTAAACTGTTTTGAATTAATATGGACCTTACCTTGTCAGTTTTATCAAAAGCATAGTTTGATACACTAGTTGCTGTTGATGAGGCAAAGGTAAAAGCTTCGGGCCTTGGAAATGGTCTGCATCCATATTTATTTAACAATTCAAATTCGTCAATATTCAATCTAAGATCACCGCCCGACATTAGTAAATATTCTGTTGGTTTTGCAAGATTGTCAAGAATTGGTTTCCACGATTCTTTGTTTACTGGGTTAGTATTATTGGATCTATGAAAATCTTGTAGATTTTTATATTTTGGCAGGTTTTTAGTATTTAAATCTTCATTTTTATTGATCATATCAATTAAAAAACAGTCAAGATTTTTTAACTTTTCTTTATCCTCTTTTGGTAATAGATTATAAAAAATTTGAGTCACCTGAAGAGCAGCCAGATCGCATAGAATTGTGTCCGATTTATCCTCGCCCAAGGCCTTATACCAAAGTTGCCATTCCATACCATATCTTAAATAAATTAAAGCTAAAACAGGTTTGTCCAACAATGATGAACCTATTTTAATTGATTTGTTAGGAATAATTTTAAACAGGTCAGGTTTTCTTTCAGAAGTAATGATGTTTATGTTATTGATCTTGGGAACAGTGTTAAATCTTTTTAAGACCCTAACTAGATAATTCACATTTTCTTTTTCAAATAACCTGGTTCTCTTATATTGATTTTCGATAAGTATTTTGTTCTTCATAGGGGTGTTAATTTAAAACATTCATCAGAATGGACCTCTGCAAGGGGGTATTTTAGAATAGAATCTGCTGTTGCATCGCTTTCTCTTGATTCTTTATTTTTAACCTTAAAGATTTTATAAACAATGCTTACCAAGCTATTCAGGTCTTTTGAAATTTCTTTAAATTGAGCATTCAAATAATTTACATAGAAAAGATAACAAAAAAGATTGGGCTCAAACAAATCTAATATTTGTTATCAACAAATGTAAAAAATAATTTAAACGATTTAGAATTTTTAAGCTAATCGATGCGAAAGAACAATTTGATACTGCGATTAACACCAGCCTTTAAATTGAAAATGAAGAAAAAATCATTAGACGGTTGTAAACATTAAACACAATGATCTATCTGAAGTTATGTTTCTTATCCGATGTCATAAATTTATTCATAATTAATAATTTATGTCATGTTTAATTTAATTGAATATTCTAAATTTGTCCTGAGAAAAATCACAGAGAAATGAAAAATATATTAATAGTATCTATTTGCTTACTTTTTGTTGTTGCTTGTAAAGAAAACAAAACAAAAGCTGACGAAACAACTATTAACAAGTTGGCCTATACCACTTATGGTGAAAAAATTAGTGATGACAATGTAATTTCGAAAGAATTGGCCGCTGAAAAGTTTAGTAACTTGAAAAAAGGAGACACGATCAATTTAAAATTTGCATCAACTATTAACGAAGTTTGTAAAGAGAAAGGATGTTGGATGAAGCTAGATTTAGGCAACAATAAAGAATCGATGGTCCGTTTTAAGGATTATGGATTTTTTGTTCCACTTAACGCTGATCATAAAGAGGTTATCGTAAACGGAAAAGCTTTCGTAACAGAGATTTCAATTGATGAACTTAGGCATTATGCCAAGGATGCTGGGAATTCCGAAGAAGAAATAGCCGCAATTACGGAACCTGAGTTTACTTATGCCTTCGAAGCTGATGGTGTTTTAATGAAGCAATAATGCATAGAATAGCCTATTTTTTTACATTACTTTTTTTGATGCTATCTTGTGATACCGATAAAAAAGAAGTGAAAATTGAGGAAGCGCCGATCATGTATGAAGCTTCAGAAATGACTTTGCTGATGCGTGGTATGTATGAATTTAACAAAGCTGCAAGGCTACAGATTATTAATAAAGATAGTTTATTACCCTTCCCGGAAGAGTTTTTATTAATTCATAAGGCGGTTTTGACTGACCCGTCTGAAAGAGATAAAGAATTTGATACGATAGCAGAACAATTTATAAAAGCTCAAAAAGCAACATTTTCTGCAAAGTCAGATTCAAGGTCATATCATTTCAATAAAACGGTTAATTTGTGTATTTCCTGTCATGAAACAAGATGCACAGGGCCAATTCCTAAAATCAGGAAACTGCTAATCCATTAGTGTAGATATTTACGTTTTCTACAATCTTTTTTAATAGGATTCCCGTTGAAACAATCGGCTAAAATGCCCTGTGTATGCAATGCAAAGTTTACAAGTAATTTTACTGAATGTTTTGTTCAGGATAAACATATTGTTGTTGAAATCCTCCTATGGTTCTGATAAATTTTAATGGTTTTGACCTATTCTGTATTCTTAAAAAAAGTTTTATTAAACCGGTTCAATGAATATGGAAAAATTTTCTACTATCTTTAAGCTCCTTAAAAAAAAACTATGGCAAATCAATATGTAGATTTAGAAACACTGAAATTTTTATTATACAAGGTACATGATGTGCAAGAAGTTCTCGATCAGGAGCGCTACGCAGACTATGATAAAGAATCGATTGACCTTTTGGTAAATTCGGTAAAGGATTTTTCTGATAAAGAGTTATTTCCTTACTTTAAAGAGATGGATGAAAACCCTGCCCATTTTAAAGATGGAGAGATTATAGTTCATCCACAGGTGATAAAATATATGAAGGCAGGAGGAGAGATGGGATTATTATCAGGATCTTTTCCTTACGAAAAGGGTGGTATGCAATTACCTGGGATGGTGTCACATGCCTCTGCTTTTATTCAAGATGCTGCGAACAATCATTTGCCAGGTTATATTGGTTTGACCGTTGGTGCCGCCGAATTGATCAGCCATTTTGGAAGTCAGGAATTAAATGATACTTATTTGCCAAATATGCTTTCCGGACAATGGGGAGGAACTATGTGTCTAACAGAACCACAAGCTGGTAGCTCACTTTCTGATATTGTCACTTCTGCAACTCCCGAGGAAGATCATTATCAAATTCACGGACAAAAAATATTTATTTCAGGTGGAGATTACCAAGGTGCAGAGAATATAATCCATTTGGTTTTGGCAAGAATAAAAGGTGCTCCGGCAGGCACCAATGGTATTTCATTGTTTGTAGTTCCTAAAAACAGACCAACATCAGATGGAGAATTGACTCCCAATGATGTCACAACAGTAGCTGATTTCCAGAAAATGGGTCAAAAGGGCTATTGCACAACACATCTGTTTTTTGGTGATGGAGCAGATTGCAGGGGGTGGCTCGTAGGAGCGGCCAATCAAGGATTAAAATATATGTTTCTAATGATGAATGGAGCAAGAATAGCAGTTGGCAGAGGTGCAACTGCGATTGCAACAGCCGCTTATCAGGCTTCATTAAATTATGCCAACGAAAGGCCACAGGGCCGTCAATTGACAAGAACAGGTAAAAAGGATGCTAATCAGGAACAAACATTGATCATCAATCACCCTGATGTACGGAGAATGCTATTGCTTCAAAAGGTGATTTCTGAAGGTTCTTTAAGTCTTGTTCTTTTAACAGCCAAATACCATGACCTATCAATAGCATGTGCAGATGCCGAAGAACGTGAAAAGTACCGATTACTTTTAGAAATTATGACTCCGGTGGTAAAGACTTATCCATCAGAGATGGGTAAGATTGCTGTAGACAATGGAGTTCAGGTTCTAGGTGGTTACGGTTTCTGCTCAGATTATATTTTACAACAGTATTTAAGAGATATACGAATTTCTGCAATATATGAAGGAACAACAGGCATTCAGTCGCAAGATTTATTAGGCAGAAAAGTGACAATGGATAATGGGAAGGCTTTACAGTTGTTATCCGAGGAGATGCTGAGCTCTATTAAAGCATGTATGGCTGTTGAATCATTGGCACCATATGCTCAAAAATTAGGCGGCAAAATCGAGCTTACACAGCAAGTACTCGCTTCTTTGATGGGATTTGCGATGAAAGGAGATTATCAACGCTTTCTGGCAGATGCCACTCCGTTTATGGAATTTTTTAGTAACATTTTGATGGGATGGATATGGTTGGATATGGCACGGGAAGCGCAAAATGCGCTGGTCACAGGAAATACTGAAAACAGTACAGATTTTTACGAAAGTAAAATTCATGCGATGGAATTCTATTTTAAATACGAACTTCCAAAAACAACCGGATTAGCGGAAATCTTAATGGACAATAAAAAAGCCCTGACCATAGGGAGTGATAAAGAGATTTTTGCATAAACAGATTTGAATTGAAAGAACTCACTCGTTCAAAATTTTAGAGTTTATAAGCACAGGAAAA
>JAAESS010000318.1 GCA_024229195.1 Flavobacteriales bacterium
GAGCACCTACTATTGGAAAGTATCAATATTAGGTGCTCTTTTTTATGCAATGAATTAAAAACTGCATCCCAGTGGAAATGCTAGTGCACTAATATTGACGATTTTCATCTATAGGGTCATGCTTGATAAGGTCTGTTTATTAGGTGGTTATTCATATTTCCTTCTATTACGAATCGATTTTTTTGCAATCGTAACATTTTCCAAAGAGTGTCATACGGTGAGAATTAATCGAAAAAAAATGCTGATTAGCAACCTTCTCTTGAAGCTTTTCGATTGACTTGTGATGAAATTCTTTGATTTTTCCGCAATGGGTACATACGAGATGATCATGATGTTCCCTTCCATAGTCTCTTTCAAAGCACCTCTTGCCATTGGAGAGAATATTCTCCTTAGCTAAGCCGCATTCCAAAAACAGGTTCATGGTGCGATAAACGGTGGACATTCCAATAAGTCCGTCTTTTTTCAATACCCTTTTATATAACTCCTCAATTTCAATATGACCTTCAACCAGTAAAAATACTTGTAATATCACTTGGCGTGGCTTAGTCGACCTCAAATTCTTTTTCTTGAGTAACACATTGAATATATTGGTTTCTTCCGACAATTGAGTTCTCCAAAAAAATGTACAAAAACCTTGACAAGGCCAATTAGGGGTATTATATTGAAAATGGATATCAAAATCAATATAAAATTGTTAGGTTGGAATTATGAAATTACCTCGAATTCAGATTTGTGCAGAGGCGGGTTGCAAGGCCTGGGATTCTGAAAAATTAGCTTGTGAGCTGAATCGCATCCAGGAGTGGGGAGACACCGCAGATTATGAAATCCAATTGGTTCCTTGTATGAAGAATTATGGAGGTGGGATATCGGTCAAATCTAAAGAATGCAAATTGA
>JAAESS010000319.1 GCA_024229195.1 Flavobacteriales bacterium
CTTTCCTGATCAAACTCAAGACCGTTTGCAAAAATGTTAAGTGCATGGTATATTAATAGTCCAGCTCCAAATGAAAATGATTATGCAACTTTCTTTTCCTGGGAGCTAACAAATCTGATATCTCAGAATTTTAATGTTAATGAAGATAGCATTTTCATTACCGGATTTAGTATGGGTGGTCATGGAGCATTATATTTATTTGAGCTTTTCACAGAATATTTTCAAGGTGCAGGAAGTCTTAGTGGACTGATGGAACTAAAAGGCTGGTCTGAGTATTTTGGTATAGGAAGAATACTTGGGCTATCCGAATCAGACGACAAAGAGAGTATCCTTTCATATTATTCCGTGCTTGATAATGGAGACAAGCTGGTTAATTCGGGTAAAAAAATTATTGTGAGCTGTGGTACAGAAGATTTTTTTTATGAGACAAATTTAAAGTTCGTGGGTTTTTGTGAAGAAAATCAAGTTGATGTTGAATTTATCTCTTCAAAGGGAGATCATAATGCTATATACTGGAAATCAGCAGTGGAGAAGCATTTTGATTTTTTTCTGAATCAGTAATTATAATTCTCTTTCACTTTCGATGGTGTAGGTAAAAGAATCTGCTCGATAATAACCCAGGTTATATTCCACAGGCCTGCCACCAGGATCAAAAACGAACCTTTTTCTTTTAAGAATAGGACTTGATGCATCAATATTCAGAATATTACCGATCTTAGATCCTGAAAGGGATGAGCTTATTTCTTCCTTTGATAATTTCACTACCACTGAATAATCTTTTTCCAGAATCTCATATAATGGTCTGGAAAAGTCTTCATCACCTGTAAGACCAATTCTGGGATGAAAGTATGAAACGAAATAAACAAAAGGGTTATCATCACGTCCTCGCAATCGCTCTAACTTAAAAACTTTTTTTCCTTCAGGAATATCGAAAAACATTGCAATTTTCTCATCCGCCTCAACCCATGACGACTTGAGGTCAAAGTTAATAATTTGAATACCACTGGCTTTCATTTCCTGGGAAAAGCTAAGCCAATTTTGTGCTCTTGTATTTACATTCTGATCGGCTACACGAGTACCAACTCCTTTTTTTCTAATCAGTAATCC
>JAAESS010000320.1 GCA_024229195.1 Flavobacteriales bacterium
TACAGTTATATTTGAAGTCTTATGAATGAATATTTTAAATCAATCATTCTGCAAAGAACAGGAGCTTCTTCTTTATTTGAAAAAGAGATAATTCAGGAATTGTGGAGTGGGTACGGAAAAATTATACGTGTTGGATTGGAGAATGCTGCTGTAGAAAGTGTAATTGTAAAACACGTTCAGTTACCCATAAATAAAAATCACCCCCGTGGATGGAACACCGATATCGGACATCAACGGAAGGTTAAGTCATACAAAGTAGAGGCTAAATGGTACGACACATATAGTAAAAATAGCGCTGCACGTCTACCACAATGTCTGGCCTTTGAAATGCAAAATGATGAGGTGCTAATGGTGCTCGAGGATTTAGATGAAGCCGGCTACCCATTACGTAAAAATGCTGTTATTTGGGAAGAAATAGAGGAGTGCTTGGCATGGTTGGCGAAATTTCACGCAAGTTACCTCGGAAAAGTTCCAAATGGACTTTGGGAATCAGGAACCTATTGGCATTTAGGAACCAGACCTCAGGAACTTGCAGTATTGGAAGATCAAAGATTGAGAGAGGCTGCTGCTGTTATTGATAAAAAACTAAATACCTGTGAATACAAAACATTTGTCCATGGAGATGCAAAACTGGCAAACTTCTGTTTTGCCAAAAATGGGCAGGTTGCTGGTGTAGATTTTCAGTATGTAGGTGGCGGTTGTGGAATGAAAGATGTGGCTTATTTTATTGGAAGTTGTTTAAACGAAATGGAGTGTGAGCATTTAGAAGCACAAATCCTGGATACCTATTTCGAGCATTTACAAAATGAAATGAAGGAAAAAAATGAAGCACTGGAAAGGGAATGGCGGTCTTTATATCGAGTAGCCTGGGCAGACTTTCATCGCTTTCTAAAAGGGTGGAGCCCGGGTCACTGGAAGATTAATAGTTATAGTGAACGTGTCACAGCAGAAGTAATCAATAGTCTCTAAAAATGGATCTGTTACAACTTAAAAATATAGCAATCAAGGCGGCCCTTTCCGCAGGAAAAGTCATTCAGAAGTATATGAATGATGATGTTTTGGTGAAAAAAAAGAATGCAGGGACAAGCTATGCCTCACAGGTGGTAACCCAGGTAGATATAGCATGTGAAAAAGCAATTCTTTCTCATATACTTCCTACTTGTGACCAGTTTGATTTGGCACTTTTATCAGAAGAGAGTGAAGATGATGGTAGTCGATTTGAAAAAGATTTTTTTTGGTGTATTGATCCTATGGACGGTACGCTTCCTTTTATCAACAAACAACCGGGCTTTTCGGTATCAATTGCTTTAGTAGCAAAAGATGGTACACCGTATATTGGAGTTGTGTTTAATCCCAGCGCCAATTCATTGTATTATGCAGTTAAAGGAAAAGGGGTATTTAAAAATGGTAGCCCATGGGAAATTAAGCATATAAATAACCATTTAACCTATGTAACAGATCGAAAGCTGAAGGACACACCTCGTTCAGCCGAAATAGAAAGATTACTTAATGAAACCGTAGAAAAATTGAGTTTGAATGGAGTAAAAGAAATTGCTGGTTCAGGCGCAGTATTGAACGCAATCCATGTGCTAGAAAACGGACCTGCTTGTATGCTAAAGCTTCCGAAAAAAGAGAGTGGTGGTGGGAGTATATGGGATTTCGCTGCTACCGCATGCATTTACAAGGAACTAGGACTACCTGCAACAAATTTTGAAGGAGAAAGATTGGACTTAAACAAAAAAAATGACACTTTTATGAATCATGAAGGCATCTCTTATACGAATTTAGTTCGCAGCTAAGGAAGGTTTATTGAATATGCAATTTTGAAATCTTTTTTACAAATAACAAATTGCCTTTTGAGATGGGTAAA
>JAAESS010000321.1 GCA_024229195.1 Flavobacteriales bacterium
ATTATAAGCAGTAATCCGGGCTTTATGAGTAATTATAATGATCTTGATAAGATAAAGGCTATTGGTTTTTAACCGGCTAGCCTTTGTTAAATATGGTGGTCGCTGCTGGGCTCGAACCAGCGACCCTCGCCTTGTAAGGGCGATGCTCTCCCAACTGAGCTAAGCGCCCAAAAAAAAATGCCCGAATCGAATCAGGAAACGGGCATATTATACTTCGAAAAAATCTGATTAGTTAACAGATTCTTTTAATAATTTTCCTGCTTTAAATGCAGGTGCATTTGATGCTGAAATTTGAATTGCGGCACCTGTTTGCGGGTTACGGCCAGTGCGAGCTGCACGTGCTCTAACTAAAAAACTTCCGAAACCAGTAATGGCTACTGAATCACCACTTGCCAATGCGCCAGAGATTGCACTTGTTGTTGCTTCTAAAGCACGAGCAGCATCTGCTTTAGAAAGACCTGAGTTGTCAGCAATAGCTGAAACTAAATCTGATTTATTCATTTGTTACTCCTTAAATTTGAAAAGAATTTATGCAGAACCTACACAATATATTTGATAGGTTATTTTTGATTATCCATTTATAAACCCTTATGTCAAGCGACATTCAGCAATAATTGAAAAAATATAATTGAGATAAAAGCCTTGAAAAAATATATTTTTATAATGTTTTTAAAAGAACTAAGAAATTTTGATTCCAGACTTCAGGGGTTATTTCTCCAATATGTTTATAGAGTACTAATCCCTCCTTATCGATTAAAAAAGTTTCTGGGGTTGCATAGACGCCAAGCTCCATTCCAATTCTTCCATCTGGATCAAAAATAATCTCATCAAAAGGGTTGCCCATAATTTCTAGA
>JAAESS010000322.1 GCA_024229195.1 Flavobacteriales bacterium
CTGGTCAAAGAAAATATCTCCGGTAATGGGCCAATTTTTACCAACTTTAGTTGAAGAGAGCTCATAATTTCCTTTGGTGATCGCAAAAAAACGTCCCTTGGAGTAAATTCCGGTTGAATCCACATTGAATTTGGAGTAAATCGATGGAATCTTGACATTATTGCGATCCGGTTGCAATGTTGCTTTCGCATTTATAAGTTTTAATTTGGCTTCAAGGGTATCTCCCAATTTTAAATTTCCGTTCTGAATCAGAATTGAAGATTTCATCACGGCAATCCTAGTTGAGTCTTTCAAAGGTGTAGTCGCGAATTTTATATCTAATAGGTCAAGATTTCCACTCGATTTTTTACCATCCTTGAATTCCAGATTTTTGATCAATATTTTACCACCAATCACCTTACTGCTCTTATTTGTTAACAAGGTGCTATTCTGATCTTGCTCGATATGAATATTTGCCGACTCCATGTTCAATTTTAAGCTATCAGCATCATTTTGGTAAACCAGCTTATTCATGTCTAAACTACCCAGCGCCTGAATTTTTCCATAATCTTGATTTTTGACATCGTTTACATTAAATTTTGTACTTAATTGGATGTTTCCCGAACCCTCGAGATTCAAACTTTTTTTGAATGGAAAACTATTTTCAAGAGCTTCAAAATCTATCATCCCCTCAGCAGTCATATCAATTTTTGAATTTTCAAATAAATCAACCCCGGTTGCTTTTACACTAATTTCAGTACCAACGCCTTTAATCGTAAAATTTTTAATCTCAAATTGCGAACCTGTCCTGATTTGAGGTGAAATATATAGATCAATATCAGCCTCAATAAGTTCAATTTTATTGGGTTTGTTCTGGTATGAAATTTCTCCGTCACTGATCTTGATGTTTGATTTAATCTCAGGAGTTTCACCTTTTTTATAGATGCCCTTGATGGCAGCAGATATATTGACATCTCCCTTAGCCTGGTACTCATTTGTTTTATCAAAGATCGTTTCGGGAATCAGATCGATCAAAGTACTAAGTCTCGGGACTTCCAAATTGAGTTTTAAATCGACGTCAACTTCTTTTTTCGCAACATTTGGATACAATTTTCCTTCCGTGTCAAAAACAATATCATTGATTCCAACTTGAGCATTTTTTAAATCAATAACTTTTGTCTTGCGATTTACGTGAAAACCGGTGTTTAAAACGACAGTCAATTCCTCGGTATAGGTATCTCCTTTTTTACGAATAATAACATTATCGCTTTGCGAAAGAAGTTTAAGCATAACTTCTGATTTACTGTACTTAGCAGCTAAATTCATGTCGAATCCCTGCATGGTCATATAATTTTCACTATACCGATCATCAAAGATCAGATTTCCATTAATGATAGAGATTTCTTCAATATTGATACTCGCATTGAAATCTTTTTGTTCCTTGTCAGATTCTAACAGACTGTCTTTTTCAACGGGATCACGCTCTTTTAAAATGGTCCAGTTGGGATTTCCTTCTGGAGAAACATAGGCGTAGATTTTTGGATTTTCAAAGGAGAATTTATTGATCTTAATATTATCGGCTAAAAACGCCAATGGATTAATACTTACCACCCCATAATCAAATTCAATTAACGTGTCATTTGGGCTTGAAATTGAATCTTGAAATGATCCCTCTGTATTAAGAATGATCCCATTTTTTAATTCAAGTTTAAAATTAGGAAAGGTCTTAAAAAATGTAAGTTCGATAGCATCGATCGATAATTCTGCATTGAGATTTTGATTAATCGCTTGTACAACTTTAGGAGTAATTTTATCAGGTGTAAGTACAAATTGAAAAACAACACCAATGGTAACCGCAACTAAAAATAAAATTGAGACAACAGTGATACCAATTATGTTAGAAATTTTTAAAATCCGTTGTTTCATCGATTAATGGGTGAGGTTCGTTACTTCAGCTCTAAAATACGAAATATTTGACTTTATTAATAACAGTTTTTAGATTCTTGGAAAGTATCCAGGCCCCGAACAATTTATCATGGAGATCACAAATACCTGATATTGCTTCAATCTAATTTCAAGTTTTCAATGGATTGATTTGAGTTTTGATCATCAATCAAAGTCAAGACGATTTTCTTGTATTCGTTTAGACAAATACAATTGGAAGAAGAAGTAGTAAGCCAATCAAGATGTTTGATATATAATACCACGAATTATAGGCCGGGACATCAATAATTTTTGATATTTCCTTACGATTCTCAAGAGTAATGGTCATAGTTGTATCTAATCTTGCGACAGTTGTATTTACATCCGAGATGTAATTTATCGTATAAATTCCCGAAGGAAGGTGATCAATAGCAATTGATTTAATGAATTTTTTATTTACAATTAGACTGTCGTTGGTGGTAACCATGGTTTTATTGGTTGGCCTGATCGTTTTTAAAAATGTTTTGTTTTCAATTGTTGAATCAGATGTATAAGGTATGATTAATTGGCGTCCGTATGAGTTACATAAAACAAGTATAATTAGCAATATGATACATTGGTGATATGTAGACCTCTTGTTCATCATCCATAATAATATCTGACAGATGAAATTCTGCAGTTTTAGTTTAATCTGCAATGAGTGGGGTCAAGTTATTGATTGACTTTCATCAAGAGTTTGTTTGTTAGAAAATATTTAAAAAGAACCTATCTCGAAAAACTGTAGTTTATTTTCAATAAAATCAATGTAACACTGTTTCAGCCTCTGCTGAAATTGAATGCTCACTTTTCGTTTCCAGAGAAAACATTTTTTTTTCAGCCTTCAGAGTTTTACGATCTTTCTCGATTTGTTTAGTTATAAAATTGAATCGAAGATCGACAAGTATGGAGCCTAAGAGGTAGCCAATCAGAAAAAAAATTGCGGAAATAACAACAATTAAAAGCATTTGGTTCAAGAAATCTTCAAATTTTAATTCTATTTCTGTTTTGCTATTGATCAAGCCAAATTTATCCAATGCCATAAAGGGAAATTTAAAATATTGGATTAAAGCGGTCTCCATCTCATTGAAATTTTGCAGAATAAAACGAATTGAAGCTATCGAATAGGCAATTATTGCTATTCCAAATCCAATCATAAGAGAATAGACTTTTCGATATGACCGACTAATTTTGATGGTAAGGTGTATTTCCTTGATTTTACTTTTCCCAAAAATCCATTGCTTTATACCAAAAATATGCCTGTAATTTTTGACATATTGGACAGAATAATAAATCCATAAATAAATTAATACCAAGGGAGTTAGAATAGTTAGTAAAGTAGTAATCCAAAGCAGAATAAAGGTTACATATTCGGCGAGAGAATCTTTCAGATCAGGTCTTATTTTAATTCCAGTTTGAACTAAAAATAAAGAAGATTTCGAAGATATTTTTTCAAAAACGTTTAATCCATAAGAAGTAGCGTAAATGCTGGTTTCCGGAGATATTCTAATTTGAGAATAAACAGGATCAGGTTTAAAGTAAATGATAAAAAATACGATGCATGCCCACTTCATACAATTATGTTTTATTGAGTTGAAGTTACTTTGATTTTAAAGTTATGACAAACTATATTGGACCAAAGGCATGTTTTTCTTTACCAAGGGGTCTATTTACTTATCGAAGCAAGATTTGAAACACTTGATAACACAGTATCATTTACATTGATTTACACTAACTATTTACCTAAAAAACAGTAACTTTAATACACCTTAAGTACTGTTCTTTTTTAAACAAGTGGTTGTGATAAACAAAAATGTTCTGTATGTGTAGATTTATCGCTTATATCGGAAAACCAATTTTTGCGAATGAATTACTTCTCAAGCCAAAAAATTCCTTGATGAGACAGAGTTATCATGCCCTTGAATCTGAAATGACGGTCAATGGCGATGGTTTTGGAATCGGTTGGTATAATCATTTTCGGAGAAAAGAACCTGCTTTATTTCGCTCAATTCGTCCGGCCTGGAATGATGAAAATCTTTCTTATAATGCATCAATGATTAAAACGAATTGTCTTTTGGCTCATATCAGGGCTGCTACTCAAGGTGGTGTTTCCATTCAGAATAGCCACCCTTTTCAATTCAAGGAGTTTTTAATGATGCAGAATGGAGGTATTCAAGATTTTGGAAAGATTAAAAGGCGGCTTATCAATAGATTAGATGATGAGATCTTTCAATGGATTCAGGGACAAACAGATACCCAATATATCTTTGCACTATTTTTGACAATTGCAGGTGAGATGAAAAGGATTAAGGATAAGTTATCATTTGATGATCTGTCAATATGTCTTTCACAAACTTTTGGAGAAATAGAAAAAATGAAGGAAGAAGTCCATAATGATGAGCCTTCACTTTATAATCTTGTTCTTACAAATGGTAAGGCGATGATCGCAACAAGATATAGTACACGACCCGAATTGGAAACACGATCTCTTCATATCGCAAGTCATGCGAAATGCTACACATGCTCAAATGGATTTTTAAAACTGGATCCGGAAACCGAGGATGACAAAGCAATATTGATTTCATCTGAGGTTTTGACAGAAGATAAAGCACATTGGATCGAGGTACCCGAGAATCAATGTATAATGGTAGAAGAAGATTTGTCTGTAGATATCAAACCATTAATTTAATGATCAGATTAAACTTTTTTTGCAAAATCTAGTCCAAAGAGAAATCAAACTATATTTTTTTAGAAAACCTGGATCAGTAGAACAGGTTTTGTTTGAGCAAAAAAGCTTTAAAATATTACAGCAAATTGAACAATAAAAATCTATTTATCACTTAATCAGGTGTTTATAAAATTTAATTGTTGTAATAATGTTAAAGTTTTGATAAATCCCCTTGTTTTGTCTAACAAATATCATACATTTGTTGAACAAAATTAAATCAAAAATCAATTTATCATGAAATTACAAATAATTAAAACAAGCTTTTTTCTAGCAATAATGTTTTTCCCTCTGTTTATGACCGCCCAGGATTTTCAGGGTAAAGCATACTATTTTTCAAAGTCTACGATGGATCTTGGCAAATGGGGAGCAACAATGAGTGAAGCCCAAAAGAAACAAATTCAAGAGCGTTTAAAAAATAGGTTAGAGAAAACGTATATCTTAACCTTTAACAAAGAAGAGTCTGTTTTTAAAGAAGATGAAAAGATAGATGCCATTTCCGGAGCCACAGATAGTTGGGGGAAAAATTTCTCTCCTGGAGAGCAGTATAAAAATGTCAAAACAAAAACTCTGTTGCAGCAACAAGAATTTTATGGCAAACAGTTCTTAATAAAAGACGATTTACTCAAGATCGATTGGCAAATCGGCAAGGAAACAAAGCAAATAGGAAATTACATGTGTTTCAAAGCTACCGCTTCCATTCCAACAGATGACCTTACCTGGTACGATTTTTCTTGGAACAAGCTTAGAAGAGTAGAAGAGCAAAAAAAAGATTCTATAACCGGTGAAATTAAGGAACCAGAAGTAGCCATGTCTGAAGTAGTTGCGTGGTATTCGCCTCAGATTCCCTTGAGTCAAGGACCATTAGAATATTGGGGTCTTCCTGGTTTGATCCTTGAGATAAGTGTTGGGAATACAACAATGCTTTGCTCCAAAATCATTATGAATCCTGATGAAAAGTCTAAGATTGAGGCACCTGAGAAAGGTAAGGAGGTATCTAAAACTGAATACCAAGTAACTGTTGCCGGAAAAATGCAGGAAATGAGAGACAACCGCGGCAGACAAATGAGCAGACGAAATTAATCAAAGACCCTTTTCAATCAATCCAATTTTCTAAATCAAAGCCATGAACAGAATTATTTTTGTTGTGTTTCTATGCTCAATAAACATCACCTTTTCACAAATTAAATTTGACGGTGTTGTGAAGGATAGTCTGGGCAATGTCTTGGAATTAGCCAATGTCATCGCCTTGGACCAAGAAACCACCACATTAGAGTCTTATGGTATAACTGATGAGAAAGGATATTTTTCTCTCGAGTTAAAACAAAATAAGACCTATAAAATTCAGGTAAGTTATATCGGGTTGGAAAGTTTAGAAGAAAGTATTAGCGTTCAGGAATCTGACATTACCAAAGATTTTGTTCTGAAAGCCGACAATGCCTTGGATGAGGTACAATTAACCTATGAAATGCCAGTCACCATAAAAGGCGATACTATTGTTTACAATGCCGATTCCTTTCAAAACGGATCGGAAAGAAAATTAGAAGATGTCTTGGAAAAATTGCCTGGTGTTGAGATCAACGAAGAGGGGCAGATTGAAGTGGAAGGAAAGGTAGTGAACAAATTAATGGTCAATGGTAAAGATTTTTTTGATGGTGATACGAAAATTGCTACAAAAAATATTCCCTCCAACGCTGTAGATAAAATCCAGGTTTTGCGAAATTATTCTGAGGTAGGACAATTACGTAGTGTAACAAACAACAGTGATAATGTTGCTCTCAATATCAAACTAAAAGAAGGAAAAGAAAATTTTTGGTTTGGTAATATTACCGGTGGGGCAGGTTATTCATCCGACGATAAGGGTCTTTATCTCGTCCAGCCTAAACTGTTTTATTATTCACCTAAATTCACCTTTAATTTTATAGGTGACATCAATAATGTTGGCGAGGTCGTTTTAACCTCGCGAGACCTTCGTAGTTTTGGAGGAGGTTTTAGAGCACCTAGTAGAGAAAGCGGAACGGACTTGAGCTTGGGTAGTAATGACCTTAGCTTTTTAAGAAGTCAAAATGATGCCTTTTCCGTTGAAAACAGACTTGGTGCGTCAAATTTTAGCTGGGCAGTAAGTAAAAATTTCGACATAAGTGGTTTTGCCATCTTTAATAGTAGTCTGATCGATTCCAAAGAAAGGAGTGTAACACAATATACTGACTCAGATCTAGGTATTCCCAATGAAATAACTGATCAAACCAGTCAGCAAAAGTCAAATCAGGGATTGCTTAAATTAAGCGCATCATTCCAGCCTAATGGCAACAATCAACTTGATTATGATGTTCTAGCAAGAGTGACAAAAGATTCACAAGTCCAAAATCTATTATCATCTGTTGTAGGAAATACTTATCAATTAGATGAGACCACTCCATTTAGTATCAACCAAAATGTCAATTATTATTATACGCTGGATGAGGACAATATTTTTGCCTTTGAAGCGCAGCATTTATATCGGGATGAGGATCCTTTCTATAATTCAATTCTAGAAGATAAAGAAAATTACAAGCCAACGGCAGATGCCCTGGGATTAGATCCGGATCAACAGGATTATAATATTGCGCAAGACAGACGTATTAAATCTAATCAACTTGATGCAAAGCTTGATTACTATCATATCATTAATCCCAAGAGTAATATAAACCTGACCTTTGGAACTATTTTGAGCAATCAACAATTTCAGTCAGATTTGTTTCAGTTTTTGGATGACGGGACAGAATTTTTCCCGACACCTACTTTTAATGACGGCTTGGCTAGTAATGATGTTGAGTACAGATTTAGAGATATTTACTTGGGAGCCCATTATCGTTTAAAAGTTGGAAAATTTACGATTACACCCGGTCTTTCTATTCATTCTTACGGAAATAATAACACACAGTTTGGCGTAGATTTTAAA
>JAAESS010000323.1 GCA_024229195.1 Flavobacteriales bacterium
CATCCGCTCATATGTGCAATATTATCAACAATCACAATAGGGGTTTCAGTATTATAATTTTGCAGTAGGGCATCATAATTAAACTTTTTAATTGCTTTTAAACGAGCTACCAATACCTCGTTTTCAAATAATTTTTCCTGAGTTGCATATTTACCCTCATAGATCACTAAAAATCCCAAAGGAACATCCGGAATTGCCACGGCCGGCTCATCCTCTGCCACTTCAGTTTCAATAACTTCAGGTTGCTCCATCACAGGTTCTGCTGGAATTTCAGTTTTTGACATTATTTTATCACAACTTAAAAATAGACTCATAAGAATGAGCATAAAAGAGATTAGTTTTTTCATAAGATTATTTATAAAGATTATTCTTCATTGAGCTGTCTTCTATATTCTTCCAGATTTGCTTTTATTTCATCATCCAAATCTGGCTCTTTAATATCTTTATAAGTTTTTAAGGTATCATAAAGGATTCGAGCGACCAGATAACGTGCGCTGCCCTTATCATCAGCCGGTATGGTATACCAAGGCGCATGAGATTTAGAAGTATTGTTAATTGCTTCTTCGTAACAAACCTGGTATTCGTCCCAGAGTTTTCTTTCTTTCAGATCACCCGGAGAAAATTTCCAATGCTTTTTTTCTTTGATCAACCTTCTCAGTAAGCGACTCTTTTGTTCATCCTTAGACAAATGCAAAAAGAATTTAAATATAATCGTTCCGTTTTTAGCAATATGCTCCTCAAAATTATTGATCTGCTCAAAACGTTGTTTCCAAAAGTCTTCATTGATATCATCTACAGAATGAATTCCCGGGATGTTCTCGCCCATGATATAGCCCGGATGCACCCTTGTTACCAATACATTTTCATAATGTGTACGGTTAAATATGCCAAATTTTCCCTTTGCAGGAAGGGCGATATAATGCCGCCATAAATAATCATGACCCAATTCAAGCGAAGTTGGCACTTTAAAGCTATGAACCACGATACCACGTGTATTAAAGTCTTTAAACACCTCTCTGATCATACTGTCTTTCCCAGCCGTATCCATACCTTGAATACAAATTAGAACCGCATATTTACCATGAGCATAAAGCGTGTCCTGAAGCTTACCTAGTTTCTTTCTTGTTTTTAGGAGTTGTTTTTCGATTGATTTTTCATCTGTTTCAAGATCCAGTAATGTGGGTCTATTGCTTAATTGAATTTGCGATTTAACTTTGAAATCTTCTATTTCGATATTTTTCATTTTCTGGTTTTTCGAGCCCTATTGCGGTTAACGTAAATATAAGGATTATATCTTTTTATCGTATCTAAGTCATGGTGTTTAGAAATGCTTTTGAAGATTCATTTAAAATTCTGTAGAAAAAGAAGGCACCAATAAAATGATTGGCATAAATTTTGAGTTTTTATAAAGTAAATAATACTCAGTTATGATCCTCAATTTTTCTTCTGTAAAACATGTCATTATGAGCCTTTCTCTTTTGTTTCTGTTGACTGGTTGCGAGTATTTGAATGAAGAAATCAGTGAATGCATCAATAAAATCGTACCTAAATTACCTAATAAAATTCTTGTTCAAGGACAAGTTGGAGTTCAATATTTTGAATCGATACAGGCAGAAGTAAAAAATGCTAATGATGACGCTTTTGACTATGAATTCTCACTTGATTCGGGCACACTTCCTCCTAACATAGGCTATAATTGGGAAGGTAGGTTGTTGAAATTCTATGGCACTCCTACCGTTGCAGGATCCTATACGTTTAAACTAAAAGTAAGAATTCCTGTAGAAATCTATGGACCAGGTGATGGTATATGCTTTGGTAAAGACTACGACCGGCAAGAATATGAGATTGTGATATTAGAATAGTTTAATCGATTTTCTATTTTCTGAAGAATTGCAATAATTAGAATTTAAGTCCGTTTAATTTTAAATTTTAAACGATTGGTTCACCCTTTGGTCTTTTCCCCTCGAAGTATGAGGATTGAGCCATGAGTTTAAATTTTTTCCGTTTTACGAACCTTCTCCAAGCTTTAAATTGAGTACTACCAGACTCAAATATTTAAGCAAATCTTTATTTCTTTCTTACCGGCTTGAGTTCTTCAAAAAAGAAATCATCATTCGGAACGTCAAAGTCAAAGCCTATGACCTCTTGATTGTTGTTTGAATTTATTTTGATGGTTCCAAATGTAAACCAGGCATGGTCTTCGTCCCAGTTGATCTTCCAGGTATCATAATGCCAATGCGTAAGCGTTGCAGACAACAACGGATGGTGCTCAAATTCAAGTTTAAGATCATCTCCCTTTCTAATAATAGAGATCTTACCCACTAAATCAGAATGATAATCACCAAGTACTTTATCTTCTGTTAAAGTAGGCTGTGTATCCATTATTCTTTCGGCTATTCTCTTTGAGATCCGTTTGTCATTGGCCATATTACTGTTGGTTCTTTCTAAATAATTTGCCGACCAATCTGTAGTTTCGACACCTAAAAACTGATCTAAAGCATAATAGGTAGCAGCCATAATAGGGCTTTTGGTTCCGTTGGTGAGAACAACAACACCTAAATTTTCTTCCGGAATCATGGTAACAGCTGTGATCATTCCGTCATAGCCTCCCGTATGTCCTACTCTCATCTTTCCATGGTAATCACTCAATCCCCAACCTAGTCCGTAGCCACTAAAATGACGTCCAAATGGATTTGGTCGTGTATGGTCAAGCTCAAAATTATTATGAGGGGTCCACATAATATTTCTACTAGCAGGACTTAGTAAGGTGTCTTTTCCTTGAATACCATGATTCATATTGAATATCATCCATTTGGAAACATCAGCCACACTCGATATCAATCCTCCTGTAGCCGCCACTTCTTCCCAGTCTGCCCAATCTATCACAATATTTTTATCATCTTTTCTCATATGAGGGATGGCATAATTACCCTTCTTTTCTAGATCTTTGAGCGAATAAATACTCCTGTTCATTGCCAAAGGCTGAAGAATTCTTTCATTCACATTTTCCCCCCAGGTTTTGCCGGTAACGGTTCTGATGATCTCTCCGGCAGTGATATACATCAAATTTGAGTAGCCATAACCTGCCCTGAATTCATAGGCCTGAGGTACATATTTGATATTTTTGATAATCTCTTCAGCAGTCTGATCCGACTTGTACCAGATATTGTCTCCACTAAAAGTTCCCAGCCCTATTCTATGACTCAGCAGATCTTTGATCGTAGCATTTTCACTGACCCAATCATCATAGACCTCGAAATATGGAAGATACTTTCGTACTTTATCATTCCAGTCAATTTTACCTTCCTGCACCAACATTCCTATGATGGCTGAGGTAAAAGCCTTAGAGTTGGAAGCAATGGCATACAAAGTATTTTCATCAGGAGCTTCTTTTTTACCTTGCTCAAGTACTCCATAGTTTCCTGTAAAAATCAATTCTCCATCTTTTACAATACCAATTGAAGCTGATGGCAAATCCCAGTCTTTGACCATTTTGGCATAATAGGCGTCTAAGGCTTTCAGGTCAACTTTTGAATCGGTTTGTGCAATGGCACTACTAAAAATAAGGAGCAAAAAGAAGGCAATTTTTTTCATGTAAATTGGGGTTAACTGTTCTTGTTTATTGTTTGTCAATTAAATTGTAAACTATTTAAAATGAATTATTCAAGTAACATGGCATTAATACGCTTCAATCACTACTTCAAAGGAATCAAAACCAGAACAAGTCTTAAAAAGCTCTTTTCCCAAGGCTTTCTTATCGGTGTAAGGATAAGCTGTTATTGGCTCAATACATACCATGTTTGTCACTTCGGTCCAAAGCATAAAGTTATGAAAGCCTTTTGTAGAAATTCTGATATTATAACCATTTTCTTTGATCATTGAAATTTCTTCACATTTTAAAGCAGGAAAAGCAATCGACCCAACATCCAGGATGTCCTGAAGTGTCATTTGTTTCATATTTGATATAAAACGCTCTGTATTTTCTCCTGACAGTTTAAAAGCCGGATGATAGCCTAACATATAAGGCATGCCTGGTTCTCCTTCTACCAAAAATTCAATTCTTAAAGCATCATCGGTTAGACTGAATTTCTTTGTAAACAGAAAGCTATAGGGCCAGGAGACGAGCTCCTTGTTTGATTTATCAGGGTATTTTGAATTCGTAACCGGTGTGTTTTTCTCGTAGCTCTTGCTGTAGATTACGGAATGATCGGTCTCATTAACAACATCATATGCTAATTCACGAAGTAAGCCATGTTGGTCCTGCAAAGCTTCTCCCCTTTCAGTTTCCACCCTAAAATCATTATCCTGGGTGGGGCCGATGATTGGGAACATTTCGGTATCTGCATTTCTCCATCCCGGATTTCCTTTCTGATGGATCAATTCTTCTCCAAATTTACTGTAACTGATAAGCTCTCCCTTATCGATCACCACTGTTGATTCTTTGTCAGGGCTGGTAATAACGTGCTGGTTCATATTTGATATTCAATTTATACTGCTAAAATAAATTAAATTTTAAGGAAATAGACAAATATATCGATAAGAGGATATGTCAGATTAAAACTTGTTTCGAAAACAAAAAACATCATTTCGGGAAGAAATTATACCATTCGTCCTAACACATCAGTCAAAATTTATTAATTTTTTTAAATGCATACAATGAACCATTACTAATCACATTTTAAATTTTCAAAAGAACTATTTCATTGTTTTATTATGCAGATTATTTTTTTGTAAATAAAGGGATCAACCCTTTTCAAATTGTCTGTTTTACCTTGTTGATCTGAGCCCCGAGAGCAATCCCAAAATCAGGATTTACAAATTATTATTTTAAAAATGGCGAAGTTTTGTTTTGTAATTATACTTGTTTTTCATGTGATGCGCTCTATTCAGAATTAAAAAGATGCGGACAGCCTTATTCATCTTTATAATTCAAGATCCTATGAAACGGATGAGTTTAATTTGATTGATGTTGATATTTCTGATCCTGACAGGATTGAGCTGAATTTGCTTTAATTTTTCTTATTATTCTGCTTTTATGCCACAAAAAAAAGGACCCAACATAGTCGGATCCTTTTAGATTAACTTTGAGAAGTCTTTCTATTCTGCAAGAAACTCTTCAAAGGTTTTAAAATCTATATCATCAAGCTTTGACTTCTTTTTTAATTTTGCAAAATCTACTTTTGCTTTTTCAAAACGACTTTCAATGCTCGAAAGATTCGCCATTTCAGCAGCAGAAGGCTTATCATAGGCTGAAGATATTTTATTAAACAGATCAGATAATTTTTCTCTCAATTGAAGCTCCGCACTGTCTGTGTAATTATCACCAGTGGTAACCACTAAAGTTTCCTTTAAATCGGTCAACTTTGCAGAAACCTTTTTATTACTCTCTTTTGTAGCTTCTATATAGGTATCAACTTCATAAACCAGGTAGGCCAATTCTTCGGTCATATCAAACAGTTTCATGGTAGTATCATACTTCAGAGTTCTGTCTTTATCAGATAAGCCAGTTCTTTCATCATAAATCACTTTAAATTCTTTTTCAAAAGAATCCTTGCCTTTTTTCAAAACAGCTTTATAAGTGCCTGCTTTGACCTCAGGGCCTATTAAACCTGATGAAATAATTGTTTTACCTTTTGCAACTTTCGGAGGTTTTCCTCTAAACGACCAATTCACGATATTAATACCTTTAGATTTTCCTGCACCAGGGGTGGCTACAATATTTCCATCCATATCATGAATTTCTAAAGTCATTTTACCAAAGGTATGGCGTTTGGGCATAAAATATTTTATTTGAGCTGCAGTTGAGCTATTTGGCCCTACAAATTGGGTTTCACTGCCGAAACTTCCTGCAAATCCACTTTGATCTATCATAACAAAAGGTTCAGAGCTAAAAAAGTGAACTTTTTCTTTCATCACTTGACTGTTGATTTCTCTTAGAGGTGAAATATCATCAATAATAATAATTCCCCTACCGTGAGTACCCATCACCAGATCATTGGTTTGCTTTTGCAGGTCGATAAAATGAACCGCAGCCGCAGGCATATTATTTGTGAATTTTGCCCAACTGTTACCTCCATCAAGGGTAATGTATAAACCAAATTCAGTCCCTAGAAACAGTAAATTAGGGTTCACAAAATCTTCTTGAATATTTCTTACAAAACCAACAACATCATCAGTAATGATATTTTTCCATGTTTTACCATAATCACTGGTTTTGTAAGTATATGGTGTCATGTCACCAGACGTGTGACCCTCAAAAACAGCATAAGCAGTTGCTTTATCATGAGAACTAGCCTCGATATGATACACCCAAGTGTTCTTTGGTAAACCTTCAATTTCTAAAGATGTATTTGTCCAGTTTTTACCACCATCAGTAGTCACCTGAACGTTACCGTCATCGGTTCCTACCCATATCACATTTTCATCAAGCGGAGATTCTGCAATGGTAAAAATTGTTGTATGGTTTTCGGCTCCTGAATTGTCCTTAGATAATCCACCAGAATTTTCCTGCTCTTGCTTTGATTTATCATTTGTAGTTAAATCAGGAGAAATGATTTTCCATGTATCTCCCATGTTATTTGATACATGAAGAAACTGACTGCCAACATAAAACCTGTCAGGTTCAAAAGCACTAATCGCTATTGGTGCATTCCAGTTAAATCGCAATTTAGCACCCCCTTCTATAGGTAAAGGCTGAACTGTTTTAATCAATTTTTTATTTACATCATAGCGCCAGATATTTTCGGCACCTTGCATTTCAGAGTAAATAATATTTTTTGTGGGATGTTTTAAAACTCGAAATCCATCTCCTGGACCAACTGAATTCCAATCTCTGGCTTTGATTCCTCCAATTGCTCTCGAAGGCCCGTACCAAGATCCATTGTCTTGCAATCCACCATAAACATTATAAGGATCTGCATTATCAACACTAACATGATAGAATTGAGACAGTGGCAGGTTTTCAACAATTTCCATGGTTGTGCCTCCGTTCCATGAACGATAAACACCACCATCAGTTCCTACATACATTCTGTCAGAATCATTGATATCAAATACCACATCATGAATATCACTGTGCATGTTCCCAAGGTTTTTAAAGGTCAATCCACCATCTCTTGAGATCGAACCATTTAGTCCACCTTTTACGATCACATCCTCATTTTTTGGATCCACTGTAATACGTGAGAAATAAAAAGGACGAACCGTAATGCCAAAATCATTATTGAGTTGTTTCCAGCTTTGACCTGCATCCTCACTTTTATACAGACCTTTTCTCAGATCTTCTTTCGCCTCGATAACAGTATATAGGATATTTGGATTTGAAGGTGCCACCGCAATAGCTAATCTCCCTAAATCCCCCTCAGGGAAACCCTTGTGAATTTTATTCCAGGTTTTTCCAGCATCCGTTGACTTGTATAAGGCACTGTTTTTACCCCCTGATTCAAATGACCATGCCGTTCTTCTAAACTCCCACATCGACGCATACAAAATATCCGGATTAGAAGGATCCATCACAAAATCAGCACAACCTGTTTTCTGGTTTGTATAAAGAATTTTCTCCCAGGTGGCTCCACCATCAGATGATTTGAATACACCTCTTTCTTCACTATCAGACCATAAAGCTCCTAAAACAGCTACATAGATCTCATCAGAGTTATTCGGATTGACAACAATATTTGCAATTCGTTCAGATTTTTCCAGTCCTATTTTATTCCAATTCGATCCACCATCAACAGATTTGTATAAACCATCACCCACAGAAACACTATTTCTTGTCCAGGTTTCTCCTGTTCCAACATATATTGTATTATCTGGATCATTCGGATCAAGCGCTACGGCACCTATAGATTGTGCATGATCATCAAAAATTGAATTAAAGGTTGTTGCCGCATCGTTAGATTTCCAAACTCCACCACCAGCTGTACCCGCATAGATGATTCTTGGGTTGGTAGGATGGGTTTCCATATCATTTATTCGCCCACTCATTAAAGCCGGACCAATTTGTCTGGCACTTAGGTCTCCAAATAAATTTTTTGCACTTAAAGTATCTGATACTTGTGCATAAGTGATCACAGGAATCATTAAAAAGATTCCAATTAGGGTAACTAATAATTTTTTCATCATTTATAAAAATTGATTCTAAAAATTATTTTTGACTACCTGTGGCTGGAGCAACTTCTTCTTCCGGAAATTTAAATGCATCTGCATCTACTTCAGGGTTCAATTCAATTTTATCAAATACGATAGGTTGACCCGCTTGACCTTTAAGGCCTTGAGTCATTGAAAATGGAAAGTAAAGACCATCAACTTCTTGATAATCACTAAATTTAGACTCAGACATTTGACCTTTCATTTGACCTGATTTCATTTCACTCTGAACAACAATAGGTACAAAGTTTTCAGCGTCAAAATAGTAAAATGATACATTTTCTTCTTTTTGACCATCAACAGTTAAAGGTTCTTTTACCAATTTGATTTTAAAAGCTTCAGTACCATCAATCTCTTCTTTACCTAATAATTCAACGGTATAGTTTTTTTCTTTGTAGTTTAGAAACGCATCAGGAAAATCATTTTTTTCCAACATCATATTATCAGTTGCTTCCTGATCACTTTTTTCTGCTTTTTGAGTCATCATATTCAAACCCCAGAGTGTTTCTCCATCAAACACACCTTGCTTGAATTCTTTTCCTTGAAACTTGATTACAGTCATCTGTTTTCCTCCTTTGAGCTGAACAATTTCAATTGGAATTTCCATACCACCTTGATTAATTTTAGCCATCATTTTAATACCTTCTAAATTATTCCAATTTTCAACACCTCCGGTGTTTTCAAAATAATTGGCAATAATCTCGTCTGCGGTTTGTGCATTAACAGATGAAGCGAAACTGATCAATAATGCAAGCGTAAGTAATTTTAAAATTTTCATGTTAATTGTTTTGGGGGTTAATTTTTTAGTAAGTTCACGAATTTACAAAAATGTATGCAACTTTATATTATTCTGAAAAAAAATAAACACGCTTTGATCCCAAACGGATTAGTGAGCCCACTCAATTAGATATCACAGCGCCTTCGTATTTTCCAGTTAATTATGAGCTTTTTATGAGATCAAAGGAATTTGAAAATCTGGTTGACTTTCATGCTTTAAATTTCATTTACTTACTTAAAGAGTATTATGAAATTCAGGACTATCTCCGTGAGAATATTGCCTTATTAGCTTCAGAGATTGACAATCGTTAAAGATTTCTTAAACATATTGTCAATTTAAATAAATTATTAAATTTGCAATATGGAACACAAGCGTTTTCATCAAATAAGCTCTGTCGTTATGGCCCTATTGGTGCTCATATCAACGCTGTCTATCAGCGTTGAAAAGCACTATTGTGGTGAACACCTTGTCGATGTTGCTATTTTTACAGAAGCTGAAAATTGTGGAATGGAAGTTTCAGACAATGAGAGTAAAGCCGCAAATCACGATGTGCTTGGCTCTAAAAAGATTTGTTGTACTGATGTGGTTGACCTCATTGAAGGACAAGATGAGCTAAGTTTGGATCAATCGAAAGAATTAAGCCCTGATCAAAAAGTTTTTATCCTTTCTTTTGCAGCTAAATTTAGCGGCTTCAACATTCTTGAACCACAGAAGCATCCCCCCTTTGAACATTATTCTACCCCCATATACGTTAGAGACATTCAGGTCTTGAACCAGGTTTTTTTAATTTGATTTAGAATCATTATTCATTTGATGCCCACCAGCTCGTGGGTAAACAATATTAATGAACAATCAAATTAAAATATAATGAATCACAAAATTAAATTCATAATTCTCATTTGCATTTTTGCCTTGCCTCTGTTTACACAGGCGCAAGAACCACTGAAAGGCCTTATTTTAGAGGTAATCGATGGTGAAGAAATGCCGATGATCGGAGCCAATGTCTATTGGTTAAACACATCAATAGGCACCACAACAGATGAGGATGGTAAATTCTCAGTTCCTTATTCCGGGGAGCACAATCAATTGGTCATCTCTTTTATCGGGTTTGAAACAAAAACGATTACAGTTCGATCAAATGATTTCATTAGGCAGATACTGAAATCCACATCTGATCTTGACGAAGTGATGCTTTCAGCTGAAAAACAGACTACTACGAAGTCTTACTTAAAGGCAGCGAACACCTTTACAGTGACCAATGACGAGCTGTTAAAAGCGGCTTGTTGCAACCTTTCAGAGAGCTTTGAAACCAATCCTTCAATTGATGTCAATTTTGCTGATGCCGTAACAGGTACCAGACAAATCAAGATGTTGGGCCTTACCTCACCCTATATATTGATCGCCACTGAGAATATTCCAGCCATACGGGGAGCTTCTCAGGCGCAAGGACTCAGTTTTATACCAGGAACCTGGGTAGAGAGTATTCAAATCACTAAAGGAGCAGGAAGTGTTGTAAATGGCTTTGAAAGTATCACAGGGCAAATTAACGCAGAACTGGTTAAGCCTTCTAAGGATTACAATTTTTTCTTAAACCTTTTTGCCGCTTCAAGCGAACGCTTAGAATTAAATGCACATTATAACACCAAGGTATCAGAAAAATGGAGTACCGGAATCTACCTTCATGGTAATACGCATCAAAAAAAGCACGATGTCAATGATGATGGTTTTCTTGATATGCCACTGTACAATCAGATCAATGTGATGAATCGCTGGCAATATACCAATCTCGAAAAAGGAATTGTGAGTTTTATCAACTTACGCTATTTAAATGACAGTAAGCAGTCAGGTCAGCTAGACTTTGATCCAGATACAGATCGGTTAGGTAATGCTATCTGGGGAAGTGAAATTGATACAGAGAGAATGGAGGGTTCGTTCAAATTGGGCTATGTAAATCCTGAAATTCCTTACCAGAGTATTGGGTTTCAAATGGCTTATAGTCATCATAAACAGAACTCTTATTTTGGACAAAGAATCTATGATATAAAGCACAATAGCTTTTATTCTAATCTTATTTACAATTCGATCATTTCAGATTCGAGACACAAAATAAAGACAGGGGTCAGTTTTACTTATGACTACTTTGACGAATTGGTAGAAACCACTGATTTTGTAAGAACCGATAATTCTGTGGGAGGATTTTTTGAATATGCCTTTGACAATCTGGATAAATTTACCATGACAGCAGGTATCCGTGCAGATATACATAACAGGTTGGGTTTCTTTATCACTCCTCGCTTGCATATGCGTTATACCCCATGGGAAAAATCAGCATTGAGAGCTTCTATTGGTCGTGGCAAAAGGTCTGCCAATATTTTTGCAGAAAACCAGAACTTGTTTGCCAGCTCAAGAGAGATCAATATTTTGAATACAGGTGGGCAGATTTATGGATTAGATCCTGAAATTGCCTGGAATTACGGTGTCAGTTTTTTACAAGGTTTTAACCTTTTTGGAAGAAAGGCAGACATCACACTCGATTATTACCGAACTACTTTCGAAAATCAAGTAGTAGTCGATTGGGAAAACCCTTATGAGATCAATTTTTACAATCTCGACGGGCAGAGTTTTGCCAACAGTTTTCAATTTGAATTGAACTACAATATTGCCGAAAGATTCGATCTAAGAACCGCCTATAAATACTATGATATTCAAACAGATTATAATGAAGGAAGAAGGATTAAACCTCTGGTTCCTAAGCACAGGATCTTTGCCAATTTAGGTTATGAATTAATTGGTAAAAATGAAGCGGCTCCCTGGAAGTTTGACGCTACCTATAACTGGCTTAGTGAGCAGCGTTATCCGGATACTTCTCTGAGTCCGGAGGCTTATCAACTCGGTGAGTTTTCACCAACCGTGGGCACCTTGAACTTACAGGTTACTAAGGTCTTTTCACCTAAATTTGAAATATATCTGGGTGGGGAAAATGTGACTAACGTCAGACAAGATAATCCGATCATCAGCCCTGAGGATCCATTTGGTCCTAATTTTGACAGTAATTTTGTCTATGGCCCAATTTTTGGAAGTATGTATTACGCAGGATTGCGGTATAAATTAAAATAAACGAATAAAATAAAACAGAATAGATATGAAACAGATCATCACAATTTTTGCGCTATTATTGATAAATTTCACATTTGCCCAAGACAAGAATGCCAGAGCCAACATGGAAGTCGATGGTGTATGCGGTATGTGTAAAGAAAGAATTGAAAAAGCTGCTATTAAAACAAAAGGAGTTAAATCTGCTGTTTGGAGTATAGAAACCCATCAGTTATCACTTATTTATGATGCCCGTAAAACCAATTTAGACAGCATCTCAAATCATGTTGCTGCGGTTGGTCACGATACCAAGGTGGCTAAAGCTACTGAAGAGGCTTATCTTTCAGTTCATGACTGTTGCAGGTATAGAGATGAGGAAGTGAGAGATGAGCATGAAGGAGAGAAGAATTAGTTTTCTTTTGTACTTCTTTGTGTTCAGAAAAAATGTTAATTCTTGCTAATAATCGGAGCAAGATTATCTTCTAAAGGGTCCGTGATATCCATCTCATGTTCACGGGCCATTTTCTTCAGTTTTGCAACAATATCAGAATGCTTATCAGCCACATCGTATTTTTCCGAAACATCGGCATCCAAATTATACAATATCGGTTGCTCTAAAGGTTCTGTCGGGTTCCAGTATAAAACAGGTTCAGATTGTTGCAAATGCAACTTCCATTTACCTGACCGAACGGCATAGAGTTCTGCCTTGGTTGACCAATAATAAAAGCTTGACCTTGGCCCTGTAGTATTATTTCCTTTGAGAACCGGAGAAAGATCAACCCCATCCATTTTCCTGTCTTTAGGCGTTTGTGTACCTGATAAAGAGCCGATCGTATTGATCAGATCCAAGGTAGACCCCATTTCGTGAACGATCTGTGGTTTCACGTTGCCAGGCCCCCAAAAAATAGTAGGAACCCGTTGCCCTCCTTCAAAGGTGGTTCCTTTACCGGCTCTCAAAGGTCCGGCAGAACCTCCATGTGTTTTAAAGGCCAGCCAGGGTCCATTATCAGAAGTGAACACAACCACTGTATTTTTATCGAGTTCCAGTTCTTTTAGGGTACTCAAAATGCGCCCCACGCTCCAGTCAATTTCTTCGATCACATCGCCATAGATACCCTGTGTGCTCTGTCCTACTCTATCTGGATGCGCAAACAACGGGATATGCGGCAGACTATGCGCTAGGTATAGAAAAAACGGCGTTTCCTTATTGGTTTTAATAAAATCAACGGCCTTTTGGGTATATCGATAGGTAATGGTATTTTGATCGGCTGGTTGTTCAATGATCTTACCATTTTCAATAATGGGTACATTAAACTTTTTATAATCA
>JAAESS010000324.1 GCA_024229195.1 Flavobacteriales bacterium
CACAGTGGATTTTTATTCAGTTGTTCGATTCTTATTATTGTAATGATGCAAACCAAGCGAGAGATATTTCAGAACTCGTGACTATTTTCGATAAAAAGGGAAATCAAAATATCAATGCAGCAAGTGATGAAACTATTGAACAGTTTTCAGCGGCACAATGGAATGCTTATAGTTCCAGGCAGAAGGAACAAATATTATCGCAATACAGATTGACTTACCTATCTGAAACAGAGGTGAACTGGTGTCCTGAATTAGGAACAGTTCTGGCAAATGATGAAATTGTAAATGGTGTTTCCGAAAGAGGAGGATTTCCCGTGGTTCGAAAGAAAATGAAACAATGGTCAATGAGGATAACAGCCTATGCGCAAAGACTGTTAGATGGACTTCAAACTATAGACTGGCCTCAACCTTTAAAGGATTCACAAATCAATTGGATCGGAAGATCGGTTGGAGCTATGGTTAGTTTTGGGATAAAGGATCACGATGCTTCTATTCAGGTTTTTACCACAAGACCGGACACTATTTTTGGAGTATCATTTATGACCCTAGCTCCTGAACATGAACTAGTTGCCAAAATCACTACTGCTGAACAGAAGGAAGCAGTAGATGCCTATGTGTTATCGACCTCAAAGCGGAGTGAAAGAGACAGGATGGCCGATGTAAAAACTATTTCAGGAGTCTTCACCGGTGCCTTCGCGATTCATCCGTTTAGTGGAGAAAAAATTCCTGTTTGGATCGGGGATTATGTGTTGGCAAGTTATGGAACTGGAGCTGTAATGGCAGTTCCGTGTGGAGATCAGAGAGACTACGATTTTGCCAATCATTTTGGACTTGAAATACCAAATATTTTTGCTGATCAGGATATTTCGGAGGCAGCTTGCGAGGATAAAAATGCTATTATCGCCAATTCTGATTTTTTGAGTGGTTTAAATGCCAAAGAGGCGATTAGAAAGGTAATTGAGGAATTGGAGAAAAGAAAAATAGGAAAAGGAAAGATCAATTACAGGTTAAGAGATGCTGTTTTCTCAAGACAGCGTTATTGGGGAGAACCTTTTCCGGTTTATTATGTGAATGGTTTACCACAAATGATCGACAAGAAATTTTTACCGGTTACTTTGCCGGAAGTTGAAAAATACCTTCCGACTGAAGATGGAAAACCACCCTTGGGAAATGCAACAGTATGGGCATGGGATATAGAAAAAAATGAGATCGTTTCGAATGAATTGATTGATGAAAAAACTATTTTCCCTTTAGAATTAAATACAATGCCCGGATGGGCAGGTAGTTCATGGTATTTTAACCGATATATGGATGCCGGAAATAGTGAGGCTTTTTGTGGTAAAGAGGCACAAAATTATTGGAAAGACGTGGACCTTTATATAGGTGGTAGTGAACATGCAACAGGCCATTTATTGTATTCAAGGTTTTGGCAAAAGTTTCTTTTTGACAAAGGATTAGTGCCGGTTGATGAGTATGCAAAAAAACTGATCAACCAAGGTATGATATTGGGTACCTCTGCCTTTGTATATAGAAAGGAAGGAGAAAACACTTTTGTTTCGAAAGGTTTGATCGCTAATCAGAAAGTGCAGCCTCTTCATGTGGATGTAGCCTTGGTAAATGCATCTAATGAGTTAGATATAAAAGCATTTAAAAATCATTCCTTTAAAAAAGAATTAAAAGAGGCCACTTTTGAATTAGAAGACGGTAAATATCTTGTAGGGCGTGAGGTAGAAAAAATGTCAAAATCCAAATACAATGTGGTAAATCCGGATGATATTTGTAAAGACTATGGTGCAGATACCCTTAGAATGTATGAAATGTTTTTGGGTCCTCTAGAGCAGGCTAAGCCTTGGAATACAGCGGGGATCACCGGTGTTCATGGATTTTTAAAACGTCTTTGGAAGTTGTTTTATACGTCTGAAGCATTTTCGGTAAGTGAAGATGCGGCGACTCCTGAGGAGTTGAAAATATTAAATAAAACAATAAAAAAAGTTGATGAAGATATTGCGAACTTTTCGTTTAATACTTCTGTAAGTTCATTTATGATTGCCGTGAATGAATTGACTGCACTAAAATGTTCGAAAAGAAGCATTTTAGAACCCCTGGTCATTTTGATCTCACCATATGCTCCTCATATTGCTGAGGAACTCTGGCATGAACTGGGAAATTCTGGTTCAGTTTCAACTGCTGAGTACCCTGTGTTTGAACCGAAATTTCTAGTAGAGAGTACCAAAACATATCCTATCTCCTTTAATGGTAAAATGAGATTTACAAAAGAATTGTCTTTGGACCTGGATAAAGCAGCAATCGAAAAAGCTGTCTTGGAGGATGAAAGAACCCAGAAACAATTAGGAGGTAGAAGCCCCAAAAAAGTAATTGTAGTGCCTGGAAAAATCGTAAATATTGTTGGATAATGGATTTTGACATTGAAATCATTGGAATCATTGCAGCAGTTTTGACAACTTCAGGATTTGCGCCTCAGGTCTATAAAAGTCTAAAGACAAAAGAAGTAGATAGTGTTTCTTTGACCATGTATGTAATAATGCTTATCGGATTACTTTTTTGGCTTTCATATGGGATCCTGATCAATAGTGTGTCAATTATTTTTGCGAATATTGTTTCAGGAATATTGGTTTTGATTCAGATTGTAGCTAAAATACGCTATTCAAATGCTAAGGAATAATTACGGAATTACGTACTCTATTTAGATTTTTTTTTAATAGTTTTGGGTAAAATTTGAATGTATGAAGTTAAAATTACCCATTCTTTCGATTTTCCGAAATACATTACTTTTCTTGTTAATTCTTGGTACAGGACAGGAAATCTGTGCTCAAGAATTATATGTTGGATCAAATGCTGAGTTTTATCTTTCTAAAGATGCTGTATTCACAACGAGTAACTCGGTTATTCAAGTAGAAAATAACGGGACTTTCTCATTAGAAGCAAATAGTGATTGGGGCTCTGATTTAGAATTTGTCAATGGTCTTGTAAAGGTTTATGGTCCGGGAAATACAAAATTGCCGGTAGGTGACAATGGAGTTTATGCTCCTGTGAATATGGAACATACAAGTGAAGCAACTGCAAAATATTCAAATACAGCACCTGATAGTGGCTCCAACGGTACTGATGTTGATGCCGTATCGAATGTTGAATTTTGGGAGCTTACTG
>JAAESS010000325.1 GCA_024229195.1 Flavobacteriales bacterium
GCGCTTTTGTAATTTCAGTGATCATTTCAGCCAGTTTTTTCTTTTGCTATTGAAAACCGGCAATTGGCTTTCCAAACTGAATTCTTTCTTTTGCGTAACGCAAGGCAGTGTCATAGCAGTCCATTGCTGCTCCAATTGCTCCCCAGGCAATGCCATATCGCGCAGAGTCCAGGCAGCCCAAAGGCGCTCCCAATCCGCTTTTATTGGGTAAAAGATTTTCTTTAGGTACTTTTACGTTGTCAAAGATCAACTCCCCGGTAGCAGAGGCACGTAATGACCATTTATGATGTGTTTCAGGAGTAGAAAAGCCTTCCATTCCTCTTTCAACGATCAATCCGTGTATCCTACCTTCTTCGTTTTTGGCCCATACTATGGCGATGTCGGCAAAAGGCGAATTAGAGATCCATAATTTGGCCCCATTAAGTAGATAATGGTTTCCCATATCTTTATATTTCGTTTCCATTCCTCCAGGATTTGATCCGTGGCTCGGCTCTGTAAGGCCAAAGCAACCTATAAATTCACCTGAAGCCAGTTTTGGAAGAAATTTATTTTTTTGGTCTTCATTGCCATATTTCCAGATCGGGTACATGACCAATGAAGATTGAACAGAGGCTGTTGATCTGATTCCGGAATCTCCTCTTTCGATTTCCTGCATAATTAAACCATAAGCGATCTGATCTAACCCAGCTCCACCGTACTGTTCAGGAATATAAGGACCAAATGCCCCGATTTCAGCTAGTCCACTGAGTAATTGTTTAGGAAATTTTGCCTCCTGTGCAGCATCCTCTATTATTGGAGATACTTCTCTTTTTACCCAATCTCTGCAAGCGTCCCGAACAAGTTTATGCTCCTCAGTTAATAGGTCATCAAGAAGGTAGTAATCAGGTGCTTGAAATTGATCTACAGACATATCTTTTGAAATTTTGTTAACAAAGCAAAGTTACAATTATTGGAATGATAAAAACAAGTACCTTAAACTTTTAAATGCATAAAAATAAATAGTTATATTTGGACCTGATGCGGAATACGTTTAGAACTGAGGAAAAGCTTAAAAAGAAAAATCTCATTACAGAATTATTTGCTTCTGGAAAGTCAGTTTCAGTATTCCCATTAAAAATGATCTACCTTCAAAAAGATCATGAATCCCCTTACAAGATCCAGGCGGGAGTATCAGTATCCAAAAGAAATTTTAAAAGTGCCGTAGACAGAAATAGAATAAAAAGATTGATGCGCGAATCTTACAGAAAAAATAAATACCTGATATACAACAATGAAGATACTAAAAAGCATATATTGATGTTTATATATCAAGGAAAGAATGAAGTGAAGTATGAACTAATGGAGGAAAAAATGAATCAGTTGATTGAAAAGTTCCTTCAAAAGCAAAAATCACCTACGAAATGAAAAAATTAAAAAGAGTTATAGTGATCTGCAGTCTTGTGGGGGTCAGTACATTTTTATTTGCATTTAAATCGGATTTTTTCGAGGTAGCAAAGCAAATGGAAATCTATACTACGCTGTTTAAAGAACTGAATCTTTATTATATAGATGAGATTAATCCTGCTGAGTTAACGGAAAAAGCCATTAATGAAATGCTGGAAGATCTGGATCCTTATACTAGATTTTACGACGAACAGGGTGTGGAGGAAGTAAAGATCAATTCTTCAGGCGAATACAGTGGAATTGGTGCGGAATCCAGTCAATATGACAATAAACTGGTTATCACCGAGGTGTACGAAGGATATTCAGCAGAAGAAGTAGGAATCAAAGTGGGTGATCAAATCATACAGATTGATGATATTGTTGTTGCAGATTATGATAGTAATCAGATTTCTTCCTTGCTAAAAGGAGTTTCGGACAGTATGGTAAAACTCATTGTACAGAGGCAACAAAAAATGATGAATTTCACTGTAAAAAGAGAAAAAATTATCGTTGATCCGGTACCGCATTTTCAAATGGTAAGTTCTGACATTGGTTATATTGCTTTTAATAAATTCAATAACAAGGCTTCCTCTTCTGTAAAATCAGCTTTTGTAGATCTTAAACAGAACGGGATGAATAAGCTAATTCTTGATTTAAGAGGTAACCCCGGGGGATTGTTAAATGAAGCAATTAATATTACCAATTTCTTTGTCCCAAAAAACGAGGTTGTGGTCAGCACAAAGGCCAAATTAAAAAAATGGAGTGATGTATACAGAACCAGACATGAGCCTATTGATCTGGATATTCCGATTGTGGTTCTAATCGATGGTAAATCAGCTTCAGCGGCTGAAATAGTTGCTGGTTCCTTACAGGATTTAGATCGAGCGGTTATTTTGGGAGAAAGATCTTTTGGCAAAGGATTGGTTCAACGCTATAGAAACCTTACTTACGGAACCAAGTTGAAATTGACAATTTCTAAATATTATACGCCTAGCGGAAGAAACATTCAGGAACTCGATTACACCCATCGTAACGGAGACGATGTTCCTAAATTTGCTGAAGAAAAGAGAAATTCATTTCTTACTAAGAATGGCCGAACGGTCTATGATGGTGGTGGGATTTCTCCTGATATTGAAATTGAAAGATCTGCTTTGACGGAATCAACAAAAGCCTTATTGAGATCTGACGCCATTTTCAACTTCGCTACTGATTATTACTATCAGAACCCAACAATTGCAAGTCCGGATAGCTTTGTTTTTGACGATTCACAATTCGATGAATTCATGGCGTTTTTACACGAAGGAAATTCAAATTTTCAAACCAAATCTGAAAAGAAGTTTGAATCGGCCTTTGAGCTTTCTGAAAAGGAAAATCTATCCGAAGGAATTCAATCTTCTTATCA
>JAAESS010000326.1 GCA_024229195.1 Flavobacteriales bacterium
CAATTTTTCGGGAATTACTGCCAATCACCATGGCAGCCATACCTGCTTCCTGTGCATCATACACCAGATCATAAATAAGTTTCTGCTCCGGACTGAATTTTCCGTTGGCGGGGATAGTTCTTGTCACGTCGGCAGTATAACCTCGGTATTCCGCACCTAAATCCATCAAGATCAAATCGTTTCCTACATCGAGTTTTCTGTTATCGATATAGTGTAATACACAGCTATTATTTCCCGCTCCGACAATAGAAGGATAACCTTCATATTCTGAGCCATACTTTTTAAAGACCATTTCATGAATACCTTGCGTTTCAGATTCAGACATGCCGGGATGCATGGCCTTCATCACCTCAATCTGACCAACACATGAAATTTCAACAGCCTTTTTTATCAGTTTTAATTCTTCTTCAGATTTAACCTCCCTCAAACCCGCCATTAAACGACGGAGTGATCGGGTATCAACAATTGACTCCGCAGTATTTGGCTTAGCGTCTATTTTCCTGTCATCTGGAACGGGAATACTGTTAACACTTGTTTTAAATTGTTCAATTAAGGCATATAAATTAGGTTGCTCACGACCCTTTTTTCGAATATCATTTTCAAATTCTTTAAAAAGGATCTTATCAAACTTTGAGAAATCTATTGGATCATCGATAAATACCTTAGCTCCGTATACATTTGTAAAACCAAGTTGCTCCTTGGCGCCTTCTACACCTGTTCCTTTGCCATTATAAATTTTATAACGCTCACCTCTCTCGTAGACATAAAGTGCTTCATTAAAAGTTTTTCCGTCTTGTACTTGATTCTCGGAAAAAATAACCAAAACGGAATGCGGTTCTTTGAGTCCTGTTAGATAGTAGAAATTAGGATCTTGATGGTATACATATTCAACATCGTTTGCCCTGTTTCTAATCGCATTGGAAAAAAAAACTGCTACACTATTTTCAGGCATTGATGCTCTGAGCGCTTCTCTTCTGGATTTATGGAAATCAGACGGTAAATAATCTGTTGGAATATTGTTTTGTGCCAGAATACTATTCATTGCTAACAGTAGCACGAGACTCAGGATCTGTTTGATTTTCATAAGATTGGTTTGGATTATTAAAGATATAAAAAAATATGCAAGTCATATGCGGGGAATTAGATAGAAAAATAATTCTTCATCCAAGCTTATTTTTTAAATTAGCATAAAATTTGAGTCCATGAAAAACACAGCACTTACACACATTCATGAATCCTTAGGAGCAAAAATGGTTCCTTTTGCAGGTTATAATATGCCCGTTCAATATGAAGGAATCAATGTAGAACACGAAACGGTCAGAAACGGTGTAGGTGTTTTTGATGTATCTCATATGGGAGAATTTTTGATCGAAGGAGAACATGCACTTGATTTGATCCAAAGAATAAGCTCGAATGATGCTTCAAAACTTCAAATTGAAGATGCGCAGTATAGCTGTATGCCAAATGCAACAGGAGGAATTGTAGATGATTTGATCATATACCGTGTCAAAGATCAAACATATCTATTGGTGGTCAACGCCTCGAATATTGAGAAAGACTGGGATTGGATCAGTTCGCATAACCACAATAAGGCTAGCATGAGAAATATTTCTGATGCATATTCCCTTTTGGCTATTCAAGGCCCTAAAGCTGTTGAAGCTATGCAATCAATTAGTTCTGTAGATTTGGGAGCTATTCCTTTTTATAAATTTAAGGTAGCCGATTTTGCCGGTATTGATCATGTGATCATTTCTGCTACAGGCTATACAGGAAGTGGTGGATTTGAAATTTATTGCAAAAATGAAGAAGTTGAGCAAGTTTGGAAGCGAGTTTTTGAAGCCGGTAAAGAATTCGGGATCAAGCCGATAGGTTTGGCGGCCAGAGATACCTTAAGACTTGAAATGGGCTATTGTTTATATGGTAATGACATTAATGATCATACCTCTCCTATTGAAGCCGGTTTGGGATGGATCACAAAATTCAGCAAAGACTTTGTAAATTCAGAGGGTCTGTTGGCCCAAAAGGAAAATGGCGTCGAACGAAGATTGAGAGCCTTTGAACTTGAAACCAGAGGAATCCCAAGGCAAGGTTATGATATTGTAGATGAAGCTGGAAACAAAATAGGAACTGTAACCTCAGGAACTATGAGTCCAAGTTTGAAAAAAGGAATTGGAATGGGCTTTGTGAAAACGGGACATACTAAATTCGGAACCAAGATATTTATACAGGTTAGAAACAAGGCTTTACCTGCCACTATTGTTAAGCTGCCTTTTTATAAATCATAATTTAACACTTATTATTCTTTTAAGATTTATATGATCGATAACTCAAAATATAGACTTCTACAATTTGTTGACTCTCACAGGATTCATATTTTGATGATTTCTATCTTGTCTTTGGTATTTATAACACCTTTTCTTGCTCAAACCGATTTATTGGTTGATTATTTTATAAAATTTAACTTTCTTA
>JAAESS010000327.1 GCA_024229195.1 Flavobacteriales bacterium
GATAGAAACTTTCAGGCAATTTTACCTTTAAGAGGAAAACTCCTAAATGTTGAAAAGGCGATGCAACATAAAGTTTTTGAAAATGAAGAAATAAAAAATATGTTTACTGCCTTAGGAGTGAGTATTGGTACAGAAGAAGATCCAAGGGCTTTAAACTTATCAAAATTAAGATACCACAAAGTAGTTATCATGTGTGACGCTGATGTAGATGGATCTCATATTGCTACCTTAATATTAACATTCTTTTTTAGGTATATGAAAGAAATGGTTGAGCAAGGATATATTTACATAGCCACCCCTCCACTTTATCTTGTGAAAAAAGGCCAAAAAAGAGAATATGCTTGGGATGATGATCAGCGAGATTTAATTGCCTCAAAGATGGGAGGTTCTGTTAATATTCAACGATATAAAGGTCTTGGTGAAATGAATGCTGAGCAATTATGGGACACAACCATGAATCCTGAATTTAGAACCTTACGCCAGATAACTATTGAAAGCATGACAGAGGCAGATAGAGTTTTCTCAATGTTAATGGGTGATGAAGTTCCTCCAAGAAGAGACTTCATTGAAAGAAATGCTAAATATGCAAATATTGATGCATAAATTTCATGAATAAAACGC
>JAAESS010000328.1 GCA_024229195.1 Flavobacteriales bacterium
CGATCTTGGAAACAGGAAGTAGAGAGTCTGTTTCTTATGTCTTAAAACAAGATAAAATCAAATTGGTTTTAACTACACCTTTAAATTCAAAATCAGAAATCAACCAGCATATCGTTAAGCATGGAGATGGTGTAAAAGTAGTAGCCTTATGGGTAGATGATGCGAAAAAAGCCTGGGAAGAAACTACTTCGAGGGGCGCAAAATCATACATGAAACCGATTGTAGAAAAGGATGAACATGGAGAGGTTGTCAGGTCAGGAATTTATACCTATGGAGAAACAGTGCATATGTTTGTAGAAAGGAAAAATTATAAAGGTGCATTTTTACCAGGGTTTGTTGAATGGAAATCTGAATACAATCCAGAATCTTGTGGTTTAAAATTTATTGACCATATGGTGGGTAATGTCGGTTGGGGACAAATGAATACTTGGGTCAAATGGTATGAGAATGTTATGGGATTTGAAAACTTTTTGTCTTTTGACGATAAACAGATCCATACAGAATATTCAGCCTTGATGAGCAAGGTGATGAGTAACGGTAATGGAAGGATTAAATTTCCAATTAACGAGCCGGCAGAAGGAAAAAAGAAATCGCAAATTGAAGAATATCTTGATTTCTATGAAGGTTCTGGTGTGCAGCATATCGCTGTAGCTACAGATGATATCATTAGAACAGTTTCAAAACTGCGATCAAGAGGTATAGAGTTTTTAAGTACTCCGCCGGAAGAATATTATAGAGCAGTTCCCGGTAGATTGGAAGAATTTAGTCATGAGTTGAGAGAAGATATTGAAACTTTAAAAAACTTAGGCATCATGATAGATGCAGATGAAGAGGGTTATTTATTGCAGATTTTTACAAAACCTGTCGAGGACAGGCCAACTTTATTCTTTGAAATTATACAGAGAATGGGAGCTCGGGGGTTTGGTGCCGGTAACTTTAAAGCACTTTTTGAAAGTATTGAAAGAGAACAAGCCAAGCGCGGGACTTTATAAACAAATTCCATAAGAGCACTAGTCAGGTGCTTCTTTCTGAACCCCTCACCTCCGACTATCTCGGAGGTGAGGGGTTTGGTATTTTTATGTTGACTTTATTTCTATTTGTCACTTATTATAAATCATTTGATCTATGCTGGTTAAGGTTTATGGAAGTGCAGTTATTGGAGTTGAGGCCAGAACAATTACCGTAGAGGTTAATATTGACAAAGGGATCGCGTATCATTTGGTAGGTTTACCTGATAGTGCCATCAAGGAAAGCAGTTACAG
>JAAESS010000329.1 GCA_024229195.1 Flavobacteriales bacterium
CATCGGAATCATTGGAAACACACAAGGTGTTAAAAGAGCTGCAAATCCTGCAAAAAAGCTTAAAATAAATAAGGTCCAGAGACTTTTCTTTTTTTCTTGTTTGGTTTTACCAACAATTTCCTGTACCTCTTCTTTGGTTTCTTTTTCTAAAGCATCAGTGTTTTGTAGAAAACTATTGTCTTGTTGGTCACTAACAAGGTCACTTGTTAACTCTCTTGCGGTTCCCTGAAGTTCAAAACTAATATCGACTTCGGTGGGAGGGAGACAAAAAGTATCGTCGCAAACCATAAATTCCAGAACACCCTCTATGTTTAATTTTTCACTTGTGAGCACTCTTATTTTCTGTTTAAAAGAAGCTTTTTCTTCAAAAAACTTAATCTTCATTCTAAACACATTATCAAATTCCTCTATCCCTTTATCTTCTGTGGGTTTTCCAATTAGCTCAAATTTTTCAGAGTCTTCAGTGATTGAAATACTTGTCGCTATTGGGCCTCCATCAGGAACATTTTGGGCATACAAATGCCAACCCTCTTCTATAGTCGCTGTAATAATGAGGTTAAAATCGGAGTCATTTATTTTTTCAACGGAGGTTTCCCAGACAACCGGTTTATGGATTTGCGCATTTGCGACTGATCCAATAAGTAAAAAGAAGATAAATACTTTTAAAATGTTGTTCATGTTTGCAGCGTTGCTTTTAGTATAGTTTTTGTCTTATCGGATATCTTAAACCGATTATCCATTCTTTTTCCTATGATCCAAATGATGTCTCTTCCGGAACAAAGTAACCAAATATTTTCTTTATCTAAAAGCGAGTATTTTTCATCTTTAAAAAATTTACTCAGCTTTTTCTTACCTGTCATTCCGATGGGGTAAAAGTAGTCGCCTTTTTCCCATTTTCTTACAGTTAAGGGATAAGTTAACAAATCTTTATCAAAACTCGCTTTGTCAGGGCCTTCATCAAACTTGTCACTCTGATTAGCTGAGTCCGGTTTAATCGTATCCATTCTTAATGAAGCACCATTTAAATTGACGAACTTATCTTCAGCGGAGATAACTATTTTAATAAAGCTAGATTCATTTTCAGTAATTTCACTCAGAATTAAATAATCTCTGTTTTTTAGTAAGCGATGGGTTTCTGAAAAAATCTGTTTACCCGATTGTGATGTAAGCAAGGCTCTGATATCATTCCACTGATGAAATCCAAAGCGATAAAAAAGCTGGTAGAGGTAAGCGGAATTATCTGAAAAAGCTAAAAGTTCTTTCACTTTAAAACGGACGTGTTTATCATCTAAGACAGGATCTTTTTCAATCACTTTATCCCTAACATATGACATTCTGTGATCTACAATTTCATTCGAACCTTTTAAATTAGCTATGGTATCAGAAAAGGAGTCTAAAAAGGAAGGATTGAGTTCATTTAACAAGGGCACCAATTCCTTTCTGATTTTATTTCTAAGGTATTTAGTGTCTTGGTTACTATGATCTTCTCGCCATTTTAAATTGTTCTCCCGGGCATAGTCAATTATTTCGTTTTTGCTAAAGGCTAACAAAGGGCGTAGAATATAATCTGATTTCTCCGGAATACCGCATAAGCCGTCTATTCCTGTACCTCTCGATAGATTTATAAGAAATGTTTCAAGATTGTCGTTGGCATGATGGGCAGTGATTATATAGTCGTAGCCTTTTTCTTTTAATAGTTCTTGAAACCAATTATAACGAAGATCCCGCGCTGCCATCTGAATGGAACATTTATGCGTGGAAGCATATTTTTTCGTGTCAAATTCTTTCACATGCAGTGGGAGATCATATTTTTTGGCCTCTGATCGAACAAAAGTTTCATCTTCATCAGATTCTTCGCCTCTTAATTTAAAGTTACAATGGGCAAGAGATAGTTCAACATCAATTTTTGACAACATATTGAGCAAAACCATGCTATCAATTCCTCCTGATGTTGCAAGGAGTAATTTTTTATTTTCCAGTTTCGGAAAGGCTCGTTCTAGATGTATTTTAAACCGGTTGTACAAGATTGCCTGATTGAATTTTAAAGTGGCAAAGTTATGTTATTTAACAGAAGGAATAAAAAAAGTCCTTATCACACAGTTGCTGTTTGATAAGGACTTCAAATAAATTTATACTTCTTAATTCTTAACAAGTAAATTTTTATTGATTTCCAGTTCAGATAACACTGTTAGCGCTTCTTCCATGTAAATATCTTTTTTCAAATTTGAATGCCATATTTCACGCTTTTTTGCGAGAATTGAATCCTGCTTCATCAAAGGCAATTCGTATTTTGGAGAATCAAAAGTTAAATTACTTTCATACAAAGCGATATCATCAAAAGCCTCACTTTCTTTTTCTCTTTGTGCTAAGTCATTTTTGAATTTTTCATAATTCAATTCAATCAAAGTATTATCACGTCCTTCTTTTAACCATCTGGCATTATTATCAATGATTATAAAATGAGGATTATCTGCAATTCTTTCTTTACTGTTATTCACAACCTTATTAAAATTCTCATACACATCAACAGGTGTATATTCAGCAGGTTGAATTTTATCCCAGCTCAAAGGGTTTTTCTCATCGCGTTCGCCAATTTCAAAATAGGTGTACTTGTCTGGCATTGCAATATCACTAACAACACCTTTTAATTGAGTTGAACCCCCATTGATACGATAGAATTTTTGAATGGTCATTTTAAGTGCACCCAAGTCTTTGTCATATTTGAAATAATTATTCAGGGGCAATACATTTTGAACAGTTCCTTTACCAAAAGACTGCTTGCTTCCAATAATCACAGCTCTGTTGTAATCTTGCATCGCAGCAGCAAAAATTTCTGATGCTGAAGCGCTTAGTTCATTTACCAATACTACCAAAGGACCCTCCCATTGAATTTTTTTATCCTTGTCAGATCTGATGTTTGGTTTTTCACCACGATATTTTACTTGAACCACAGGTCCATCACTAATAAATAAGCCTGCTATTTCGATGGCAGTCTTTAATGATCCACCACCATTATTTCTGAGGTCAATTAAAAGACCTTCAACATTTTCTTCTTTTAATCTTGAAATCTCTTGCTCCATATCGGTTGCAGAGTTTCTAAAATTCCTTTCATTAAAATCGATGTAAAATTTAGGAAGATTGATCACTCCAAATTTACGTTGGTCAACTTCAACAACCGTTGATTTTACGAATGTTTCTTCTAACTCTACTATATCTCTTATAATGGAGATTACCTGAACTGAACCATCGATTTTTTTCACCGTTAGTCTAACTTCAGTACCTTTTTTTCCTTTGATGTATTCAATAGCATCATCCAATCTCATCCCTACAATGTCAACAGGTAATTGATCACCTTGACCCACTTTTAGAATAAGGTCTCCAACTTCTAAATCTCCGCCTCTCCATGCCGGTCCACCTGAAATAAGTTCAGAAACTCTTGTATAATCATCTCTTTTTGCAAGTCTTGCACCAATTCCTTCAAGTTTACCCGCCATACTGATATCAAATCTTTTTTTATCTTTTGGCGCGAAATAATTTGTGTGAGGATCAAATTGAACAGTCATGGTATTGATAAAGATGGCGAACCAATCAGTATCATCTAATTCGTTCATTACTGTGTACAAATCATCAAGACTTTTTTCAGCAGCCTCTCGAGACTCCTTTTCCAATTCTTCAAATGATTTCATGATCACCCCTTCATTTGGAGTCGCATTTTTTGACATGGTCTCCTGAAGTTCTAATTTTTCATGTAGTCTGGACAACGTACTTACTTTTAGCTGGTTTTGCCAGTTTTTTATAAGTTCAGCCTTTGAGCTTGCAAATTCTTTTTTGTCATAATCAACATCAAAATTGTCGTTTTTGTCAAAATCAAAAGGAGTTTGAAGTATTTCTCTGTAATAACTCTGAGATTCTAAAACCCTCTGATCGAGTCTTTCCATCACCACATTGTAAAAAGTAAGGTCCTCACTCTTAATTTGATCGTCAATTATATTTTTGTATTTTGAAAACTCGTCTAAATCCTCTTGTAAGAAAAATCTTTTGTATGGATCAAGCGCGTCGATGAAATCTGTAAAGATTTTTTCAGAAAAAGTGTCGTCGATATAATGAGGCTCATAATGGCCTTGCTTCAAAGCATATCGGACCAAACCAACTAGAATTTTATCTTTTTCAGGATCAGGCTTGTTGGCTATTTGGAACCCAAATAACAAACCTGCTACTATAATGAGGGGTAATATAATTTTATAATTTCTTTTCATAAAGAGGGACATTTTTTTCATTTACTCACTTCATAATGGTCTCAAAACCGCGACAAGATAAACAAAAGCGTATAAATTCGTGGTAAATTGACCGATACTATGACAAATGTCTGCAAAAATTCATCAAATCAAACACAATACTACTTATAAATTGGCGAATTCGCTCATAATTAAATGTTAAACATAAATTTCAGACGGTAACGCCAAAAGCTTTATTTTTGTTTTTAAATTCTACATTATGCAAAAACGACCCTTGATCCTGGTAACGAATGATGACGGTATTACGGCACCTGGAATTCGAACATTAATCTCCGTAATGAATGAAATAGGAGATGTAATTGTCATTGCACCCGACAGTCCACAGAGTGGCATGGGTCATGCTATAACTTTAGATTCGACGATTTATTGTGATGCGGTGACAATAGATGAAGGCCCTCAATTGGAGTATCGATGTTCAGGAACCCCGGCAGATTGTGTTAAGATGGCAATTAGTGAAATTCTTAACAAGAAACCTGACCTCTGTGTTTCCGGAGTTAATCATGGAGCTAACAGTTCGATTAACGTCATTTATTCCGGCACAATGAGTGCTGCCATAGAAGCGGGAATAGAAGGAATTCCTGCAATTGGTTTTTCGCTACTTGATTATGCATGGAATGCTCAATTTGATCATCTTAGAGCAGATATAAAAAAGATTGCCTTAAATGTGCTTGAAAGAGGGCTTCCTGATGGAGTTGTATTGAATGTTAATTTCCCTAAGATAGAAGGCAAGAAGTTTAAAGGAATTAAAATCTGTCGTCAAGCCCGTGCAAATTGGGTGGAGGAATTCGACAAAAGAGTAAATCCGCAGGGGAAAGAATACTATTGGCTTACCGGAAAGTTCGTCAATCTTGATAATGGAGAAGACACGGATGTCTGGTCATTAAAGAATGATTATATTGCCGTTGTTCCGGTTGGTTTCGATATGACAGCTCATCATTTTCTTCCAGCCTTAAATCAATGGAAATTGTCATGAAAAAAGAAATTCTAATAGGATTTTTAGTAGGTATTATAGCTACTGCATTTGGTTTTTATATCTATGTTGAATTTGTGTCGAGTTATAGTTTTGAAGAAACAATCAAAATCCTTAATGAAGGGAACTTGTATGGTAAAGTACTAGGTCTTGCCGCAATACCCAACCTGTTTGTGTTTTTTATTTTTTTAAAAAAGAAACAGGATTTAAGAGCCAGAGGTGTTTTAATAGCATGTTTTTTTGTCGCCTTTTTGATTTTGATCAGTAAATTTTTGTAGGCCGAAGATTATAAAACTTAAAGTAAAAAAGAATTGAAGTATTATATTATTTCAGGAGAAGCTTCAGGTGATCTTCACGCTTCTAACCTAATGAAATCCTTAAAAAAGGAAGACGGCAATGCTGAATTCAGATTTTGGGGAGGAGATTTAATGCAAGAGGTTGGTGGAACTCTGGTGAAGCACTACAAGGATTTGGCATTTATGGGATTTGCTGAAGTCTTTATGAATCTCAGAACCATATTAAACAACATTAAATTTTGTAAAAAAGATTTGCTTGAATATGCTCCGGATGCCTTGATATTGGTAGATTATCCAGGATTTAATATGAGGATAGCTGAGTTTGCGAAGAAGCACAAGATCACTGTGCATTATTATATTTCACCTCAAATTTGGGCATGGAAAGAAAACCGGATCAAAAAAATTAAAAGAGATGTTGATCAAATGTATGTGATTCTGCCTTTTGAGCGAGAATTCTACGAAGATAAGCACGACTTTCCTGTACATTTTGTGGGTCATCCCTTACTCGATGCCATTGCAAACAGAACTCCTGTTGATCCCGCATTCTTCTCTGCGGAAAATGACCTTGATGGCAAACCGATTATTGCACTTTTACCAGGAAGTAGAAAACAAGAAATAACAAAGATGTTAGCAATCATGTTGGCCATGGCTCCAAAATTTCCTGACCATCAATTTGTTATTGCCGGTGCGCCGGGACAGGATTTATCATTCTATCAGAAATTCTTATCAGATGATAATATCGCCATAGTAGAGAATAAGACCTATGATCTGCTGTCAGTCGCCACTGCTGCGCTGGTTACTTCGGGAACAGCAACTTTGGAAACGGCACTTTTTAAGGTTCCGGAAGTAGTCTGTTATAAAGGAAATGAACTTTCTTATCAGATCGGAAAGAGACTGGTTAATATAAAATATATTTCATTGGTGAACCTGATTCTTGATAAAGAGGTTGTCACAGAATTGATTCAGGATGAATTTAACGAAATAAAACTGGAGAACGAACTATTCAAGATCCTTGATCATAAGAGTAGAGAAGAAATGTTCGATCAATACTATGAGCTTGAAAAGGCATTAGGAGGAAAAGGGGCCAGTGAAAAAACAGCAAAATTAATCATAAAATATTCCTGAGCCATTTCTGTTCAAAAAAGCCTTCAACCAAAATTATAAAACAGCAGCTTGACTATTCACATAGTGCTTCAAAAGCATCTTTGTAATCACCGGGCGTATTTCGGATTTTCATAAAGGTTCCCATTGTGAGTTCGGGCCAATGAAGCGCCAGACGATATCTGCCATGAAGCATGGTTGCCGTTTTACCTTCAAGGATTATTTCATAAGGCATCGCTGCCAGATTGTCTTCTCCTATGATCGGCAAAAATTGTTTTTCACCTTTTTCCTCATCTAAAAAAGCAATTCCGAAAACAGCTACTTTAGCATCATTGAACTTTAAACTGTATACGAGCTGAGTCGCTCCTTTTTGAGACTTCAGGTTTTTCTCTATTGTTTTAACACCTTCTGCGAAGCTGCTAAATTCCTTTAATGCAACAGGGTCGGTAAAATAGGGCATCATGATCTTGTAGTGATACTCCCTAAGATCTTCTGCACTCAGTGCTCCACCAAATCCTGTATTCTTATTTCCCAATGGAGATAAAGCATCCTCTACGTCTGATGCTATTTTTTCCAAGTCTGTACTATAGGTATCGTAAGCGTCTCTCAAGTATGCCTGAAATAGATATTCCGGGTTGAGATAGCTGATAGTTGTTCCCGGACCATCTGCTTTTAAGCCTATTTTTAAGGCTGCTGCCAATGCACCTCGGTCTTTTACTTTTAAAGTAATGTTCTGCAGGTCTTTTCTGGAGTAAACAATAACCTTTAAAGTCTGGTTATTCTCAGCATGATAAGTGCCTAAAATTTCAAAACCAGACGCCTCAAGAGCAGCTGTTACCGTTTGTTCCGTTGCATCTAGTTTATCGGGAGTATCTCCGACTAGAATGTATGGGCTTAGTTCCTGAGCCGACAGGCCTGTTGAAATGAACAAAACCGCTAAAATCAATGTATTAAAAATAGATTTTTTCATTTGAAAAGTGCTTAAAAGTTGGCATAAAATTAGCCAAAGGAGCTGTCTAAAACCCTAACTTATATCATGTTCTGCGATTAGGAAGGAATCTCTTATTGAAGATGATCAAAAGAATCCCTGCTCGCAGTAGCATCCAAACAGAAAAAGCAATCCAGACAGCATATAATTTCAAGTCAAAATAGTCCCCAGCCAGAAGTGTCGGGATAAATCCAAGAAATGTAGCCGCAAGGAGTGTATTTCTCAAGATGACAGCTTCTGCAAGTCCCTTAAAAATACCGTCAAAAACAAAAGCGATGGCATTTAAAGGCTGCATGAGGATCACGATCCAGAATATTTGATAAAATAAGCTTAACACTTCTTGCTCTCTGCTGAACATTAATCCAATTTCATCATAAAAAGCAAAACAAATACTTCCAAGAACAAGGGCAATGATGACGGTATACATATTCAGTTGCCTGCTTAGTCTCCATATTTTAGGAGTATCTTTTTGACCGAGAAACTTTCCAGACATAATATTTCCAACACTTGAATAGCCGTCAATAAAAAAGGCGAAAAAGAGCCATATTTGAAAAGCAATTGTCTGGGCTGCGATATAATGAGCCCCGTATTTTGTAGCATAGGCATTTGCCATATACAAGGCTATATTCAATGATATCGCTCTGATAATTAAGTTAACGCTAAGCGATAAAAGACGTTTGATTTCAGGGTGTAATGGTACATAAATCTTTAAGGAAAATGGTGTTTTTTTCAGTAAAAGTATCAATGACAATAAGGTCATTACGCCCTGCGCAATAACACTTGCCCAAGCAGCTCCTTCTACATGAAGTGCAGGTATATAACCTTCGATTCCAAAGACGAGTGCAAAGTCTAAAATGATATTTAAGGAGGCACCGATAATACTGATCACCATGGGCCAAAATGTGTTTTGAAGACCTCTGAAAACGCCAAAAACGGAGAACACAAAAAGAGTGAAAGGAAGCCCGATAGCGCGTATTTTATAATAGGATACTGAACTTTCAAGGATCATCCCACTGGCATTATATAATTCAAAGATGTTTTCGACAAAGAAGACTGTAACCACATAGATCAATAAACTAAGTGCAACATTGATGCTAATGATCTGCGCCGGAAGTTGGGAAATTTCTTTTAACCGTCCAGCTCCAAAGTATTGGGCAATAACTGCCGAAATTGCAGAACGAGTCTGGGCAAGAATCCAAACAATGGCAGAAATAAATGACCCTGCTATTCCGACTGCTGCAAGTGCCTCGGTAGGATTGATCTTTATATTCCCGACAATTGCCGTATCAGTAATTGACAATAGCGGTTCTGCAATACCAGAAATAATAGCGGGTATAGCAAGCTTATTAATTTGTCTAAAAGAGATTTTGGGAATTTTATTCAATGATCTGAATGTTTACCAAGCGAAAATAAAACAATTAATTTGGAAAGTCCAATGCGGTGATCGATTTAAAGTTTCTTCCTGTCCATTTTTCATGCTCTTTGATCCTCGGAATACTTGCGGGTTTTTTTTTGACTTCCTTTCCGTTCTTAAGCCAATAGGGCTTGTGACGGCTTTGGTTTTTCTGATCAGTTATATCAAGTCAAGGAATTCATATCAACTTCCATTTTTATTCTTTTTTTCTACTGGAATGCTCTTTGTTTTTTTTGGAATATTTATGATGACCATGTCGAAACCAGAGAATGATATTTTTCATTATTCTAAGCGATATACATCAGGATCCATGGTCAAAATTAGAATCCTGCAAGAATTGAAAAACAATGATTATTATTTTAAATATACAGCTGAGGTGGTTGGGATTGATACGATCAAAACAAGAGGAAATATTTTGGTCCGGATCGCTAAAAATGAAAAGAATGAAGGAATCTGTTTGGATGAGGAGGTTTATACTACTCAAAGCCTTTTTGAATTAAAAGGCCCTGCGAATCCTGGAGCTTTTGATTTTAAAAAAGCCATGAAAAGAAAAGGGATATACCATCAATTGACGATGAACGAGTCCCAATTTATTAGGGTTAAAATTAATGGGTGGAATATCAAAACTCAGGCATTAATCTATCGAGAAAATCTGCTTTATTCTCTTAGAGAAAAAGGTTTTCCGAAAGAGGAATTTGCGGTAATGGAAGCATTACTTCTAGGTAGAAGACAAGATTTATCTAAGGAAATGATCTCAAATTATCAGAATGCGGGAGCAATGCATCTTCTGGCAATTTCAGGCTTGCACATAGGAATTCTACTAATGATCCTCAATACAATCTTGAAACCTCTTGAACGATTTAGATATGGTAAAAAGTTAAAATTGATAGTTCTTGTTTTATTTTTATGGTTTTTTGCACTTTTATCCGGGCTTTCAGCCTCTGTGATCAGGGCTGTTTTGATGTTTTCCATTCTGACTATTGGATTACATTCAAAGAAAAAAAACAACCTGAGTCATTATTTATTTACCTCACTTTTTTTGAGTCTGCTAGTAAATCCGATGTATTTGTTTGATCTCGGATTTCAATTGAGCTATTTAGCGGTTATTTCTATCCTAATATTCAACCCTTTGATCCAGTCATTTTGGTTACCTAAAAATAAGATCATAAGTTATTTATGGAGTCTTTTGACCATATCCTTTGCTGCCCAAATTGGAATTTTACCACTTAGCTTATATACTTTTCATCAATTTTCAGCCCTCTTCTTTTTGAGCAGTCTTTGTATTATTCCGTTTTTAGGAGTTATTCTGGGCATGGGATATTTGACGATCGCCTTGGACCATTTTGACTATTTACCAAAATTCTATATTGAAATTTACAGTGGGTTGATCAGAATGATGAATCAGGTCATTGAAATTTTATCAGGGTTCGAATTTCTGATCTATCGTGAAGTATTTTTTACCATTTCCCTTTTAACATGCAGTTATCTCATGCTTATTTTCCTTGTTTCCTGGATAAGAGATCAAATACCGAAATGGATTATTGCAAGTCTTATCTCTTCCATTTTTTTTACTACCACTTTGTTAGTTGAAAAAATAATGACCCAAACGAGAGTTGACTTTATTGTTTTTCATTTGTATAAAGAGAGCCTAGTAATCAATCGGTCTGGTGAAAAGGGCTTTGTTTTTAATAATCAAAAGGGACAGATTTCAAGACAAGAGAGCGTGTTAAAAAATTATCAGAGACAACATTTATCACTTGATTTGGAATCATCTAAAAAGAGGAAGAATTTTTTCAAAATAGAAGATAAACATATCATGGTTGTTGATCATGACAGTATAAAAAGTGACTTTGATTTTGAACCTGATATTTTGATATTAATGAATTCGCCCAGAATAAACCTAGACAGGTTGCTACTAAAGATTCACCCCAAAATAATTGTTGCAGATGGTTCAAATTATTATTCGTTTAAATCAATTTGGAAAAGGACGGCTGAAAAAACGCAAATCACTTTTTATGATACATCTAAAAAGGGTGCATTTTCTATAGTAAACTCGACTTAGCTCTCTTGCAATTTTATGTATATTTGGACGTTTAAGAGGAAAACAATCCATTATGAAGATCATTGTACCGATGGCAGGAATTGGCTCAAGGCTAAGACCTCACACCTTAACCATTCCTAAACCTTTAACCCTGATCGCCGGGAAACCAATTGTTCAACGCTTGGTTGAAGATATTGTAAAAGTTGTCGATCAGAAAGTAGATGAGATTGCGTTTGTAATTGGACCATCATTCCCGAAGGATACAGAAGAAAAACTCATGAAAATTGCTCGTGATTTAGGTGCTGTTAGTAAAATATTCGTTCAGGAGATCCCTTTGGGAATAGCTCATGCAATTCATAGTGCAAAAGAATCATTGGAAGGACCTTGTGTCGTCGCATTTGCGGATACACTGTTCAAAGCTGATTTTACATTAGATGACGAAAAAGATGGTACTATTTGGGTAAAACAAGTTGAGGAACCAAGTGCTTACGGGGTTGTAAAGTTGCAAGATGGTATTATTACTGATTTTGTCGAAAAACCTGCAGAATTTATTTCTGATCTAGCCATCATTGGGATCTATTATTTTAAAAATGGAAATACCTTAAGAGAAGAAATACAATACTTATTGGATCATGATATAAAGGATAGAGGGGAGTACCAATTGACCAGCGCCCTTGAAAATATGAAAAAAAGAGGTTCTAAATTTGTTCCGGGACAAGTCAATGAATGGATGGATTGTGGTAATAAAGAGATCACGGTTGAAACAAATGGAAAAATATTGCAATTTGCAAAAACAGATGATGAAAATTTGGTTTCTGACAATGTAATTCTTGAGAACTCAAAGATCATTGATCCATGCTATATTGGTGATAATGTGACACTTAAAAATACCACTATCGGACCTAATGTTTCCATAGGAGACAATAGTATCGTAGAAAATTCGCATATTGCAGACTCTTTGATACAAACGAACACGACAATTAAGAATGCTGATTTAAAAGGATCGATGATAGGGAATCACGTATTTTATGATGGCGAATTTAATTCTGTTAGTATCGGCGATTATTCACAATTAAAATAAAAAGTGAGAAGATTCACCAGACATATAACACTTTTAATCGGAGCAATATTATGCTCCTTTCCTGCATTGGGCCAGGAAGATGTGGTATCAACAGAGGATATGCTTGTTGAACAACAGCAGATTAATTTTCAAACATTTTTCTTTGAGGCTTTACAGCAAAAGGCGATAGAAAATTATGACAAAGCTGTTTATGCATTGGAAGCCTGCAATAATATTGAAAAAAACAATGTTGCAGTTTTATTTGAACTTTCTAAAAATTACAGCTCACTGTTTAAGTATACTGAAGCAGAATATTATGCCTTAAAAGGGCTCGAAAATGATCCGACAAATCTTTATTTACTCAGGCATTTAAAAGAGATCAATACAAAGCAAAATGATTATTTGGGAGCCATTAAAGTTCAACAGAAAATAGTAAGTTTAGAACCAGACGAAGAATCCGATCTTGTGATACTATATATAAAAGCAGGAGAGATAGAAAGCGCGACCAAACTCCTAAAAAAACTTGATGATATAGACAAATTACCAGAAGGGTTGGTTGCATTGAAGGAATCGCTTTTACAAGAACCTGATGGTCCAATGGAAGAATTGTCTGAACCAATTGTTATAGAAAACCCGAAAAGAAAAGTTGATCTTTTGGAAGAAGAATATGCTTTAAAGAAAGACTACAGTACCTTGAAAATGCTATTAGAGGAGCAACTGAAAACAAAGCAATATCTTGAAATGTTGAAGCAAAGTGACGATGGATTGTCACTTTTCCCGGCCCAGCCATTTTTATATCTGATGAATGGACGCGCACTGAATAGTTTAAGAAAACATAAAGAAGCGTTATCAATTTTGGAGGAAGGCCTGGATTACATTATCGAAGATGATCAAATAAAGGCTGCTTTTTATGAAGAATTGAGTCTTGGTCACAAGGCTTTGGGCAATAATAAAATAGCAACAGATTACTACAAACAGGCTACAGAATTAAAAGCTAAATAATTCAGAAATTAATGAGAAAAATCATTACTGTGCTTATCGTTATTTTGTCTTTGACTTCCTGTAAAAGTCGCAAGATTTCAGATAAAAGTGTTGATTACTTGCCGGCAAGATCCATTGTGAAAAAGAACCAGGACGTTGCTTTTTCAAGAACTTCTCTCAAAGGTACCATGCAAATAAAATATAGAGGGAAGGATGAGTTACCCAATATTAACGGTTCAATTAGATTAATCAAAGATTCAATTATTTGGCTTAATTTTTCCAAGTTGGGCTTTCCTATTGCAAAACTTATTGTCACGCCAAATAAGGTTAAATTCTATGAAAAGATTGGCAAAACGTCTTTTGAAGGAGATTTTAAACTGATCAGTAGCTGGCTGGGTACAGATTTTGATTTTACCAAAGTTCAGAACCTTTTTATTGGAGAAACACTGATAGCGCTAGAATCGAAAAAACTTCAAGTGAATATAAAGGATGGCAAATATGAGTTGGTTTCGAAAAAAAGAAATCCTATTTTTGAAATTAAATATGCGATAGATCCTGATCATTTCAAGGTTGTGAAAGAGGAAATTACTCATGTAGGAAAAAACCAAAATTTATCAATATTATACAAGGATTTTAATAAAATTAATGAATCTTTGTTTCCGAAAGGATTTTTGATCACGGCGAAAGCCGATGGTATGACCACGATCATAGATATAAATTACAAGAATGTACAATTTGATGTCCCTTTAAGATTCCCCTTTAAAACGCCAGCTGGTTATAGAAATATTGAATTGGAATGATGTCACTTAGGACGAACATAAGAAATAATAAAACTCAGGATCACTCATCTGCGGGTTTTCGGTCTTCTCTAATTTTACTTGCGCTTATTTGCTTTCTACCTCTGTCGCTATTTGGTCAGAGTCGACAAGAATTGGAAAAACAACGCCTGCAGCTGCAAAAGGAGATTAAAGAGATCAATACACTCTTATTTCAATCACAAAAGAAGGAAAAAACCTTATTGTCTGATTTGTCTGACCTTGTTCAGCGAATTGGTGTAAGAACAAAATTGATCAACACGATTAATGAAGAAACTGATCAACTTAAGACAGAGATCAAAGAGAATGAGCGACAAGTGCAAATGCTGGAAGAAAGATTAGAATATCTTAAAGATGATTATGCCAATATGGTGGTGCAATCGTATAAAAGCAAAACAAAGAACAGTCGTTTGATGTTCCTGCTGTCATCTGAGAATTTCTTACAGGCCTATAAAAGACTGGAGTACCTTAAACAATATGCTGACTATAGAGAGCGGCAGGGAGAAGAGATCAAAGAGGAGACCATTAAACTTCACAATCTAAATGATTACCTCGTCGAAAGACGTCTTGAAAAGGAAGAATTACTCGCAATTAATCGTAAAGAAAAAGACAGTATTACCAAAGAAAAGGCTTCTCAAGAATCTTTGGTGAAATCCGTAAAGAAAAAAGAAAGAAAATATGTTGCTCAGATAAACACAAAGCAAAAAGAGGAAAGAAAAATTGATGCAAAAATACAGGCATTAATTGCGGAAGCAATTGCGAAATCTAAAAAGAAATCCAATGTCAAAAGTTCTGGCTTTGCTCTGACACCTGAAGCCATTGCCCTGGAAAAGGATTTTATTTCTAACAAAGGGAAATTGCCTTCTCCTGTTGAGAGAGGGATAATTGTTCGTAGATACGGAAAGCAATCCCATCCTACGCTTAAAGGAATAACCATTGAAAGTAATGGGGTGTTTTATGCCACTGAAAAGAATGCGAATGCACGGGTAATTTTTGATGGGAAAGTATTGGCAATTCAGGTGCTTCCTGGTAAAAAGAAAGCTGTTTTGGTTCAACACGGGAATTATATTTCCGTATATAAGAACTTGGATAATGTAACGGTACAAAAAGGAGATTTGGTAACTACCAAGCAATTATTGGGAAAGATCCATACAGATAAGACTACAGGTAAAACCATTCTTGCGTTTGTCCTTTTTAAAGAAATTCACAGACAAAACCCGGAGGAGTGGGTATATAAGATTTAGATCAAAAAACCTCATATGATGTTTGTCAAGAGGATCATTGAAGAAAGACTTTCTACAGACGTATTGTCTATATCCAAACTTACAGGAGGAGATATCAGCGAAGTGTACAAAATCACTTGCCCAAAGGGTCCCTATGTTGTAAAATATAACAGTCTGTTAAAATTTCCCGGTATGTTTTCTAAAGAAGCAAATGGCTTATGTATGCTTCAGGAAGGCGGTGTCAAAACTCCTGCAGTTATTGATCATTTTGAACAAATGGATGACCAGTTCCTTGTTTTGGAATTTGTTGAACAGGAAAATACTGAGGTCAACTTTTGGGTCAACTTTGCCAACGATCTTGCAGTTTTACATCAAAAAAGTCACTTTTCATTTGGACTCGATCAACAGAACTATATTGGATCGCTTCCGCAACGTAATGAACAAATGTCAAACTGGGAGGAGTTTTTTGTTTTAAACCGACTGAAACCTCTTGTCAGAAAGGCCTTTGATCAAGGACTTTTGACAAAAAACCATTTGGATGATTTTAATCGTTTCTATTCACGATTAGCTGAACTTTTGCCAACCGAAGCTCCATCTTTACTGCATGGTGATCTTTGGTCAGGAAATTTGCTTTGTGGTGCCGGTCAAGAAGCTGTATTTATTGATCCTGCAGTATATTACGGTCATCGGGAAGTTGATATTGCCATGACAAGAATGTTTGGCGGATTTGACCCTGTTTATCTGGATCATTATCAGGAAATCTTTCCTTTAGAAAAAGGCTGGGAGGAGAGAATACCAATTCATAATCTGTATCCTCAACTGGTACATTTGGTACTATTTGGCCCATCTTATTTGAGTGGGATCGAAAATGTGATTCAAAGATATACTTGATCAGATCAAAGGAAAAGGGCCTTTAATTCTGTCGCATCTTTAGGGTCCATTTTTTTGGAAAGCACCAAACTCAATTGTTTTCTTCTTAAGGCACTCTCATATCGCTCTTTTTCCAATGCTGTTTCAGGCTCAATCTGAGGCACTTTTACAGGGGCACCCGTTCGGTCGACAGCGACAAAAGTATATATCCCCTCATTAACCTTGGTACGCTCTCCTGATTCACGGTCTTCCATCCAAACATCAACAAAGATCTCCATCGATGAATTAAACGATCGTGATACTTTTGCCTCAATCGTCAGAACACTTCCAACCGGGACTGCTTTTGAAAACACAACGTGATTTACTGAAGCGGTTACTGTAATTCGTTTGCAATGCCTTCTGGCTGCGATACTCGATGCACGATCCATTCTGGCAAGTAATTCTCCTCCAAAAAGATTATCTAAAGGATTTGTTTCGCCTGGTAAAACAAGATCGGTCATTATGGTTAAAGATTCACTAGGGGTCTTACTTCGCATGCTATTAGGGTATAAATAACGTTATTAAAAAATTTTGAGAGACTCTATCTAGAAAAAGAAAGACTAAAATTCCTGAATGAGTAACCAGGAATCTTTGGCTACATTTTTCCTAATCTGGGATAAATTTTCAAGGGCTTCATTTCTAGAAGAATAGCTACCATAGGAAACAACGGTTAGTTTCCATTTATTGACTCCCAGTATTCTGGCATTGTATCCTTCTTGTAATAATTGATTTACCTTACGATCCGCATTTTCAGGAAATCTAAAGGCCCCTGCAATAACGTGAAAGTTTTTTTTACTGCTTTCTACTTCAAGATTCAAAGTGGGCAGAGGTTTGGTAATGACAAAAGTGGCATTTTCGATCTTTTCTTCCAACAGATCCTGCTGCTTTTGTGCTTCAACCATTTCATTTTCATTGAGGCGACTTTGATAATATTTTCCGGCAAAACCAATGGCAGACAGGCCGATCACAAAAATAGCAGCGTATTTTAAATAATTCGGAGCCTTTTTCTCTACAATAGGAATGACTTTAGGACTAGCTGTTTTTTCTACAACTTTAACTGATTCTCTTTCAATTTCGCTTCGTACAACATTAGAGAGACCAAAGGAGGAAGTCAGGTAATTGATTCTTTTTTGAGGTTCAAAATGCAGTTGGTCCGCAGACATATTAAAAGTTCCCAATCCATTTAAATTCAATTCCTGATTTTTCAATTTTTCGTTCCAGGCATCAATTTCAAACTTGATATAATTTACAGCACATTCATAGGAAATATGATCAACAGAGGCGATATAATTTGCCAACAAACCGTCATTATTTGTCAAATGAGCGTTAAATGTGATCTGCTTATAGGGAGGAAAAATAGTATGGTTTGAACCATCGATTCTCGCTGATTTATTGTTGGTAACGAACCCTCCGAATTTCGGAACTATTACACATTCGTAACGGTATAATAAATCACTTATGTAATTCGCTAGATTCAATTAAAGGGAGTTTTGATTGATTTAAACAAATCTAAAAAAAATCGATTAAGGTTTACATTGCCCCCTTCATTTTTATTAACAAAAAGATGCACAATTGAAAACCAAAAACTTAGGATGAAAAATGATGAATTATTTTATTATCTGGCCTTACAATCAATTGATGGAATAGGTCCGATTAAGGCTAAAAAACTTCTAAAACACTTTGGAGGAGCCAAGCAATTATTTCAGGCAAAGCCGAATGACATGAATCAGATCAAAGGTATTGGGTCCAATTTTTTAGAGCAAATCAAAAATAAGTTTGTTTTGGGAAAAGCCGAAAAGGAGATTCGATTTATCGAAACCAACAAAATCACGGCAATTACTTATTTTGATGAGGATTACCCTCAAAAACTCCGGCATTGTCCTGATGCACCCATAATTCTTTTTACAAAGGGGAATTTTAATATTAATAAAAAGAGAATTATAAGTATTGTCGGAACTCGCATGATGACACCATATGGACGTCAATTTTTAAA
>JAAESS010000330.1 GCA_024229195.1 Flavobacteriales bacterium
AATACTTTTTCATCAAACCAAGGTACAAATACAAGTCCTCTTGAAGGCCTATTTCTACCACGAGTTTCAACTCTAGCCTTAACTTTACCTCTTCTAGATTCAACCCAACAAAGACCACCTTGTTTTACACCATATTTTTCAGCGTCAACAGGGTGCATATAACATAATGCTTCTGGAACAGCTCTATATAATTCAGGAACTCTCATTGTCATTGTTCCTGAGTGCCAGTGCTCAAGTACTCTACCTGTACTTAACCAGACTGGATACTCTTCATTTGGCATTTCAGGGAAATCCATATATGGTCTAGCAAAGATTTTTGCTTTATTTTTTAAAGATTTTTTCTCTTTTTTAGTAACACCAGTTAAATCACCGTAAGGTAGTTTTTTCGCTAATTTACCGTAAAATGCAAATTCCCCATTATTCTCTTTAGCTGCATATGGATCATACTTAGAGTTAAATCTCCATTGAGTTTCTTTCCCATCTACAACTGGCCACTTAAGACCTCTTACTTTGTGATAAACATCAAAAGGAGCTAAATCATGTGCATGACCTCTTCCAAAGTCTGCATACTCTTCAAATAAGTATTTATTTAAGAAAAATCCATAACCTTCAAATACTTTACCGTCAGATCCTACAACATTTCTAGAATCTCCAAAACCATCTGTATTGTCGTATCCAGCTTGAATAGGGTCTTCTAAATCAATTTTATATGATTTTGCTTTTTCATTTGCGAAAAGGATATCAAACATAGTTGTATCTTCAGAATAACCCATTTTTTTAGCTTCTTCAATTACACTTGGTAAGGTAACTTTCCCACCTTTAACTTTTGATTCACCCCAAAGGTCAGCAACTGTAAATCTCTTAGAGAATTCAGCCCATTGCCATAAATCAGACATTGAATCACCTACTGGTAATACTTGTTGTCTCCATAATTGAGTTCTTCTTTCTGCATTTCCATAAGCTCCCCATTTTTCAAACATCATTGCAGATGGTAAAATAAGATCAGAAACTTTTGCAGAAATACCTGGATATCCGTCAGAAGTTACAATGAAGTTATCCATTTGACGAGCTGCTTTTATCCAGTGAGATGCGGATGCTGAATCTTGATAAGGGTTACAAACATTTACCCATGCAAATTTAACTTTTCCATCTTCAATATCTCTATGAATTTTCATTATATGTTGAGT
>JAAESS010000331.1 GCA_024229195.1 Flavobacteriales bacterium
AATTAAATTAATATAAGATGAAGAATATCTATTACATATTATCTATAATCACTATAAGTTTAATTTTAGCTTGTTCAAATACAACAAAAAATCAGGAAACATCAGTGGCTGTGGAAAACAATACACTTACTGAAAAAGAAACTACTGAAGGATGGAGGCTTCTTTTTTTTTTTTATACTTCAGATGGATGGAGGGGATATAAAAAAGAAATCTTTCCTAGTGATTGGAAAATTACTAATGAAGGAGAGATATACATGAGTGCTTCTGGAAGAGGAGAGGCAGGATCTGCTAATGGAGGAGATATAATTTATGATCAAAAATTTTCTAATTTCCATGTAAAACTTGAATGGAAAGTTTCTGAGGGTGGAAATTCTGGAATATTCTATTTAGGTCAGGAAACTCCTGAATTTGATTACATATGGAGAACAGCGCCAGAGATGCAAATATTAGATAATGATAGACATCCAGATGCATTTTTAGGAAAGGATGGAAACAGACAGGCTGGTGCCTTATATGATCTTTATCCTGCAGTACCACAAAATGCAAATAAAGCAGGTGAGTGGAATAAGGTTGAAATCATTGTATATAATGGTACAGTAATTCACAAACAAAATGGTGAAGTGGTAGTTGAATATCATCTATGGACTCCAAAATGGGAAGAGGATGTTTCTAAAAGTAAGTTTCCTAATTTGAATAAAAACTGGGCTAATGTAGAGAAAGAAGGATATTTTGGCCTTCAAGATCATGGAGATGATGTGTGGTTTAGAAATATAAAAGTTAGAGAGCTCTAATAATCACCCTTAATATGAACTATTGTCAATGAGTGAGGTGGTAGGTGGACGACACCATTTTTAAACTTTAGTTCTACCTCTTTTGGAACCACTCGATTGGGGTGCTCAATATCGTTGTAAGTATTGGTTGATTCACCGGTGAGAATCTTTGCCTTATATATGCCATTTAATAGCTTATCTCCCATTGTAACTTTACACTCTAGGTTCTCGGAAGGATGACGGTTCATCAATGAAATAGACCAGTTTTCACCTTTTTTATCAACGGTAGCAATAGCATCAATTACAGAAACTGAATCTTTACCATTGGTAAGTTTGCTTCCGCTTATCTCTGCATTGCTGACATATTCTTCAAGTTCATTCACGTACATTGCCATTGTATGGAAATGAGTACGCTTAACAACTCCTTTAGGATGCACATAAAGAGGTCCAGTCTGGTTCACCAACGGAGCTATATTCGCCATATCTATATATTCAGAATGTCGGAGACATGAATTAAGAAATGAG
>JAAESS010000332.1 GCA_024229195.1 Flavobacteriales bacterium
ATTAAAAAAGATAAGAACTGGGACTATTATGAAAATTATCTTTATCCGAGAGATTTTTCTTCAGAGTTTTTAGTTGACCAAAATTATCTCCATGATCTGGTACTTCAAGGGGACGATTTGAAAGGTGAAAGAAAAGTAAATCATTGGATCTATTTTAAGAGTATTAAAAAGAGAAATCAGTTTGGAACAAAAGTCAAAGAATTAGAATTTTCTCTAGATTCTATTGCCTATAAGAGAGAAAGAAGCTTTCCTTACGAACTTAACATTTCAAGGAAAGATTCTATTGATCCCTTAAGTGTATATCGTCTTACCTCGATGCTCCGGTTATTGTCAAATTCAATGCTCGGTCAATACGATGGCTGGAGTACTGAAGTCAAACCTCAAGATTAAAGATTTTCTGCCTGCTATGACAACAAAGATCAAATATCCTTTAATTCTTGATGGAGGCCTTTCAAACGTCTTGGAATCATTTGGTTGTGACCTGAATCAAGAGCTTTGGTCGGCAAAAATGTTAATTGACCAGCCAGAACTAATAAAAAGAGCTCATTTAGCTTATCTGGAAGCCGGAGCTCAATGTATTACCAGTTCGAGTTATCAGGCTACCCTATCAGGGTTTGAAAGAATTGGATTAAATCGATCCGATGCGACTAAAATGATGATAAAATCAATTGAACTCGCTGATGAAGCCAGAAGTGTTTTCATCAAAAAAAATAATCAAAGTGAATCAATCTTTTTGGCAGCAAGTATAGGGCCTTATGGTGCCTTTCTTGCAGATGGTTCTGAATATAGAGGAGATTATCGGATCTCAGACAATGAATTAAGGCAGTTTCATGCCGAAAAGATTCATATTCTGGAATCCACAAATGTTGATTTTTTGGCATTTGAAACCATTCCCAGTTTACAAGAAATTCAAATTCTCTCTGAGCTTATTTCACAATCTAAAAAGCAGTGCTGGATCTCGTTTTCCTGTCGTGATTCAGAATTTTTAAACGACGGTAGTAAGATTATTGATGCCCTTAAAATCTGTTCTTCTACAAACAATTTATTCGCTTTGGGCGTCAACTGTACAGCCCCAAAATACATCAGTAGTATTATTAAAAAAATTCGTCCTTTGGTTCAGGATAAAAAAATTATTATTTATCCCAATTCCGGAGAAATATACCTGCCCGAATCAAAAAGTTGGAAAGGAATTTCAGATCCGGATATTTTTCAGAAAATGGCATCAGAATGGCTTGATTTAGGTGTTGATATTATTGGTGGATGCTGTCGGATAGGACCCGATCATATTACCAAATTAAGCCAGTCGCTTGGAAATTATACAAAATAATATTTCCCGAATGTCAGGTCTAACAGGAGAATCACACTTGTAAAGAAGTTAAAAAAATAAACAGAAGAAGAAGTCTTATGGGTCTAAAACATGATCTTTAAGATTTCTTCAATCTTACCCACTTTGATAATCTCAATTTCTGCAGATGTTCTTGAGATCTTATTAAACTTTGATAAGATAATTTTTTTGAATCCAAGTTTTTCGGCTTCCTGAATCCTTTGCTCCACACGACTAATGGCTCTTATTTCGCCGGCAAGTCCAACTTCAGCAGCAAAACAAATATCCTGCGGAATAGAGATCTCATTATTTGATGAAAGAACTGCACAAACAACAGCCAGATCTATAGCAGGATCTTCTACTCTCAAACCTCCAGCAATATTCAAAAATACGTCTTTAGCTCCGAGTTTAAAGCCTGCTCTTTTTTCCAATACCGCTAAAAGCATATTGAGTCTTTTGATATTGTACCCTGTACAGGATCTTTGAGGCGTACCATAAACTGCCGTACTCACGAGTGCCTGGACTTCAATCATCAAAGGCCTCATGCCCTCTAGTGTTGCAGAAATAGCTGTACCCGTTAGGTCTGCATCTTTTTCAGATATTAGGATTTCAGAAGGATTTTCAACTTCTCTTAATCCAGTATGCAACATTTCATAGATCCCCAATTCTGCAGTAGAACCAAACCGATTCTTTTGTGCTCTGAGAATACGATATGTATGATTTCTATCGCCCTCAAATTGCAAGACCACATCCACCATATGTTCCAATATTTTCGGCCCGGCAATGTTTCCTTCTTTGGTAATATGCCCAATCAGTACAACCGGCGTATTCGTTTCTTTGGCATATTTGATTAGTTCAGCGGTGGTTTCTCTGATCTGTGAGATACTTCCCGGGGAAGCTTCAATAAATTCGGTGTGTAGGGTTTGAATAGAATCGATCACAATTACTTCGGGAGCGGTTTCTTCTGCCGAATTAAAAATATGATGGGTTTTTGTTTCTGTTAAAATTAAACAATTTTCATTGACTTTTTGAAGGCGATCTGCTCTCAATTTGATCTGGGTCATACTTTCTTCCCCTGACACATACAAAACCTTATTTTTCATGATCAGAGCGATTTGCAACAACAAGGTAGATTTTCCTATACCCGGTTCACCGCCCAATAAAACAACCGATCCTTTTACCAGACCTCCTCCAAGCACCCTGTTCAATTCATTATTGCAGGTGTTGATCCTCTCCTCATTTACAGCTGTAATTTCCTTTAATTTAACGGCCTTAGTAATCCTTTTTTCGGTAGTTGAGGGTTTCCAGGAAGTCTTCTCTTCTCGTTGGATGACTTCTTCGACGATGGTATTCCATTCATTACAGGAATTGCATTTGCCAACCCATTTTGGAAATTGTGCTCCACAATTTTGACAAAAAAAAGTAGTCTTGGTTTTGGCCATAAATGGTCTTAAAAATTATTTATTTATATGTTTTCAGGCTCAGCTCATTACCATCGAAAACAGCATAGGTAAAATGTGAGATCCAATCTCCGGTATTGATATACTTGCTGTTTTCACCAACTTCTATTTCCATCGGTAAATGTCTGTGACCGAACAAAAAGTAATCGTAATGCTTTTCCTCCAATTTTCTTTTCGCGTATTGCGCAAGCCACTCCTTCTCTTCTCCTAAAAAGATGACGTCTTCTTGACCTGATATCAGCTTATTCTTCGTAGACAGGTATTGGGCAAGCTTTACACCAATGTCTGGATGTAACCATCGGTAAAGCCATTTTGAAAAAGGATGAGCAAACACTTTTTTCATTCTTTTATAGCCCTTGTCACCAGGCCCTAATCCATCCCCATGGCCAATCAGAAAGGTTTTTTGATCAAAGGTAAATTCTTTGGGTTGATGATATACCGG
>JAAESS010000333.1 GCA_024229195.1 Flavobacteriales bacterium
AAATCTAGGTCCCAATGAAAATGCAGAATCTGAGAACCTGTGGTATTTTCCTCGAGGATGCTGGGACAAAGTCAAGAAGGTAGAGTTGTGCTGGAAAAAGCTTCCTTTAGATCATCCTCTGAATCCAAAATCAAAATGAGATCGCGGATAGGAACATTGAGGCAAACTGCTTTCGTCTGCAGTAAAGGGTCTTAGAATTTTTATTTATGACAGCGGTTTGGCAGAAATTTCTAATTGAGTAATTTCCGAATCATTTCCCAGAGCGATCGATTCACTAGCAGACATCGTCTCGGTGTCTATGCTATTTGGTCTTCTTGCGTATTTGTGGCGACCGCCTTGTGCGTGAGCACGGGTAGCTTTTCAGCATTTTAGAAGAAAAATCTGCCGCAGGAAAAAATAAAACACCTGCAAGAAAAGATGAATTTGAAAGAAGATGCGTCGTAGTCAGCCACCTGCATTTGATGTGATTGTATAAAAAGTGTTCTAGAAATTCTATTTCTTCTTGTCAGAATGGAATGAAGTCTTACAAGTAGTGATGGCAAGTGGAGAAATAAATAAAAACACTGCTCATTCAACCTGGAAAATAAGAGACTATTAACAGGAGTGCCCATCAGGTGAAGAAGAAAGAATAAAATATGCTGAATAAATTACTATCGATGTTGTTGTTCTCGACAATTTTATCATCGTTGGCATTTGCACAAGATAAAAGTAAGCGGTTTAAAACAGCCAAGCAAAAGACGGCAAGCCAGAATATTTTTAAGGCAGAAGATGGTGTCCTTAAAACAGGAACATTTTATATAAGACAATCTTGGCGTGAAGAAACTGATTATGACCGGCCAGTTCACGTAAAAGTACCTAACGGTGTAGGCCCTTTTCCGGTATCCATAATGCTTCATGGGCGTGGTGGAACAGGGGCGCGTAAACTACAGGCTCAAAGAGGTATGACTGATAGGATCATCATTGCTCCCGATGGATATAAGAAAGGATGGTCAGCACAGAGACCAGATGTTGATTTCATTCGTCAAATCATT
>JAAESS010000334.1 GCA_024229195.1 Flavobacteriales bacterium
AAAGGAGAGGAAGTAAAATAATTTTGATTAAAACAGTATGAATTTCAAATACAGCGAAAAATCATTGAGTATTCAGGAAAAGCTCAAGCAATTTATCTCCGAACATATTGCTCCTCTGGAAGAGGAAGTAGTAGCTTTTAATCGAAATCCGGAAAACGCCTGGAAAAAATGGCCAGGATTGGATGCTCTTAAACAAAAAGCCAAGGACGAAGGATTATGGAATCTTTTTCTTCCAAAGTCTTACGGTGATTTGAGCCCGGGATTGACAAATTTAGAATATGCACCTTTAGCTGAAATTATGGGGCAAATTTTATGGTCCTCAGAAATTTTTAATTGCAGTGCTCCAGACACAGGTAATATGGAGGTACTGGCTAAATATGGTAGCCCTCAACAACAAGAAAAGTGGCTCAAACCTTTGATGAATGGGGATATTCGTTCTGCCTTTTTAATGACGGAGCCGGATGTTGCTTCTTCTGATGCCACCAATATAGAAACCTCAATTCTTGCCGATGGGGATGAGTATGTTATCAATGGTAAAAAATGGTGGTCTTCCGGAGCTATGGATCCCGAATGTAAGATTGCCATTGTCATGGGAAAAACAGATTTTGAAGCACCAAGACACCTGCAGCAGAGTATGATTTTAGTTCCTATGGATGCACCCGGCGTAAAAATTATAAGACCCTTGACAGTTTTTGGCTATCAAGATTCCCCGGAAGGGCATGCAGATATCATATTGGACAATGTTCGGGTTCCCAAGGAAAATTTATTGCTTGGTGAAGGGCAAGGTTTTGTAATCGCCCAAGGACGACTGGGCCCGGGTAGAATTCATCATTGTATGCGCTTGATCGGTATGGCGCAACGCTCTTTGGAAATCATGGCAGAACGAACAACAAAGCGCAAGCCTTTTGGAAGAACTTTAGATACATACAGTAGTATACGACAAGATATTGCGAGTTCAGCTTGCGAGATCGAACAAACCCGATTATTGGTGCTTTCCGCAGCTGATAAAATGGATAGACTAGGGAATAAAGAAGCAAAAGACCTGATCGCCATGATAAAGATTGTTACCCCTAACATGACCTTAGGTGTTGTAGACAAGGCGATGCAAGTTCTGGGAGGTTTAGGAGTCTCAGGTGACACACCTTTGGCACACTTTTTTGCTGCGGCTAGAATGCTGCGGCTTGCCGATGGCCCTGATGAGGTACATATGAGTCAATTAGGGAAAAGTATTATTAAACAATATGCTGAAGGAAGTTAGAATCATAAAGGAGTTAAAAGACAAATGAACATAAAACCTGTAAGAGAAGGGGAAGAATTAAATGAGATAGCTCTCAAGAAATTCCTGCAAGAGCAAAGCTTGATTAAAGATGCTGATAGCGAATTGACAGTGAGTCAGTTTTCTAACGGATTTTCAAACCTAACTTATCTTTTGAACATTGAGAATAAAGACTATGTTTTAAGACGCCCTCCATTTGCTGCTCCAAAACGCGGGCATGATATGAGCAGGGAATACAAAGTGATTTATAATCTAAATTCGGTATTTGATAAAACACCAAAAGCTTTTGCATTTTCAGAAGACAAGGGAATAATTGGTGCTCCTTTTTATATCATGAGTAAAGTCTCAGGAGAAATTATAACATCAAAAGAGGCTCACAAACGACAGATTTCTCCGGATGAATTCAAAACAATTTCAAATACTTGGTTAGATACTTTTGTGTCTTTTCACGATATAGATTACAAAGCTACAGGATTGAAAGATTTAGGACGTCCTGAAGGCTATGTTGAGCGACAAGTCAGCAATTGGGGGAAACAATATTTAGCTGCTGCAACCGATGAAGTACCGTCGGCGGTAAAGGTGATGGCATGGATGCAAGAAAACCAACCGAAAAGTTATGATCATACAATTATCCATAATGATTTTAAGTATGATAATGTAGTTTTCAAAGATGACTCCTGGAATCAAATTACTGCCATCTTGGATTGGGAGATGTGTACCTTGGGAGATCCGCTGATGGATTTAGGTACTTCTCTAGGTTATTGGACAACTGCGGATGATCCCGATTTTATGAAACAAGGCTTGCAGTCTTCAACTGTTATGAAAGGGAACCCTTCACGAATGGATATCGTTCAGCAGTATGCCTTAAAAAGTGGGCGGAATATTGATAATTTAGTTTTCTATTATGCCTATGGACTTTTTAAGATAGCGGTAATTGCCCAACAGATATACTATCGCTTTAAGCATGGTCATACGAAAGACCCTAAGTTTGCTGATTTGAATAAAGCTTCAGCACTGTGTTGCAAAACGGCATGGCAGGCAATTCAGAAAAACCAAATCGATCAATTATTTTAGTCCTAAAGTTAAATAGATATAAAGCCCATTCAATGAGTATCTTGAAACGTAAAAAAACTCATTATAAAACTTAAAATGAATAAAATAAAACAGATGAACTTAAAAGATAAAATAGTCATTATTACAGGAGCCGGAAGCGGTATCGGAGCTGCAACTGCCAAGTTATTTGGGAGCCATGGAGGAAGAGTGATTGTTTCAGATATTAATTTTAAAAATGCTCAAAAAGTAGCTGACGAAATCAAAGAGAATGGAGGTATGGCAACTGCTGTAAAAACCGATGTTATAGATTTTGAAGACGTGAAGGTACTTGTAAGTAATGTGGTTGCAGAACATGGCAGGTTAGATATTATGGTAAATAATGCTGGAATCGGTGGTGCAAACCAGAAGAGAACGGCGGAGCACACGCATGATGATTGGCACAATGTCATAGCGGTGAATCAAACTGGTGTTTTTTATTGTATGCAGGTGGCATTGCAACAAATGACAAAACAAAGCCATGGTGCTATCGTTAATGTTGCTTCTTTGGCAGGATTAAAGGCATCAACGAATAATCTTTCTTATAGCGCAAGCAAGTTTGCGGTGGTTGGTATGACCAAATCGGCTGCTTTAGAATACGGTCATAAGAATATTCGAATTAACGCAGTATGTCCGGGGTATACACATTCAGCTCTTCTGAGTCAATTACTTTCTACGAGAGAGGATATGGGTGAAATTCTCAAAAAATTTACTCCGATGGGAAGGTTTGGAGAAGCAGATGAGATTGCAGAGGGGATCTGTTGGTTAGCTTCCGACAGTTCAAAATTTATAACCGGTCAAACACTAACCTTAGACGGAGGTATATCCTTATAAAAAATATGAAAACATTAGAAGTTACATACAAAGCCGATTATACCATAGTTCAGTTGAACCGCGGTAAGGTAAACGCTATTAATTATGAAATGATCAAGGAACTTAGACAAACATTTTCTGAGTTAGGAGATAAAGATGCAGTAAAAGGAGTTATTCTAACGGGAAAACCTCACTACTTCTCTGCAGGACTTGACTTGATTGAATTGTTTCAATATGATAAAACTCAAATAAGTAATTTCTTCACTGAATTCGGGGCATTATATCTGGAATTGGTACAATTTAAAAAGCCTTTTATTTCAGCAATCACCGGACATTCTCCTGCAGGAGGTTGTGTGCTAGCTGTAACAAGTGACAATCGCTATATGGCAGAAGGTGACAAATATGTCATCGGATTAAATGAAGTCGCTGTAAACATTCAGATCAGTCAAAATCTGACAGAGATCTATGCCTTTTGGATGGGTGAAGGATTAGCAAGCAGATATATTATGGAAGGGAAGTTACTTTCCGGTAAGGAAGCGCTGTCCGCGGGATTGGTTGACGAATTGCTTCCACTTGAACATGTTTTGGATCGTGCAGAAAAACAGATGGAAATCTATATGCGAGCGGATCAGGAAATTTTGCTCAATACGAAATCTAAATTAAGAAAACATCTTTGGGATAAATTGGATCTAAAAGCTGAAAATGCGCTGAAGGAAGCATCTGAGTTATGGTGGAAACCAGAAATAAGAGCAAAGATGAAAGCCTATGTAGAAAGTTTTTCAAGTAAAAAAAATGCGTAAAACACAGATATAAAATATGATGAACAAACAACTTTTATTTGTAAAAAGACCAAAAGGAGAGGCTGATGCTTCTACCTGGTCATTAGAAACGTCACCTATTCCTGAAATCAGTGAGGGTCAAATATTGGTAAAACAATACTATGTATCCCTGGATCCTGCGATGCGTGGTTGGATGAACGAAGGAAAATCTTATATAGCTCCGATGGAAATCGGTTCTGTGATGAGGGCAGGTTCTGTAGGTGAAGTTGTTGCTTCTAAGAATCCAAGATTTGAGGTAGGGCAATATGTCGCTGGAACTGGCGGGGTTCAACAATATGCAGTCACCGATGGGAAAGGTTATTATCAAGTAGACCCAAAACTTGCAGCATTACCAATGTATATCGGAACTTTAGGAATGCCGGGTATGACTGCTTATTTTGGAATTACAGAGGTAGGAAAGATCAAAGAAGGTGAAACTGTCTTGGTTTCCGGTGCGGCAGGAGCAGTGGGCAGCATTGTAGGACAAGTAGCCAAAATAAAGGGATGTAAAGTAGTTGGTATTGCAGGCGGTCCCGAAAAATGTAAATATGTAGTTGATAAGTTGGGTTTCGATGCCTGTATTGATTATAAAAATGAAAATGTTGCGACAAGATTTAAAGAAGAATGCCCCAAGGGGATCGATGTTTATTTTGATAATGTTGGAGGAGAAATATTGGATATTGCTTTGACTCGTTTACGGATGCATGCTCGAATTGTAATTTGTGGCGCCATTTCACAATACAATAATAAAACCAATGTCAAGGGGCCTAGTAATTACTTGTCTTTACTTGTTAATAGAGCGAGTATGACCGGTATGGTTGTTTTTGATTATGCTGAAAGATACAAAGAAGGTGCTCAGATTTTAGGAGGCTGGATGGCGCAAGGAAAACTAAAAAGTCGTGAGGATGTGTATGAAGGAATTGAGAACTTTCCGGAAACGTATAACCGACTTTTCTCAGGAGAAAAAATGGGAAAATTAGTGCTAAAGGTAATTGAAGACTGATGAAAGCAATACGTTGTAAAGCATATGGACCACCATCTTCTTTGGTACTTGAAGATGTTGACAACTTAAAACCAAAATCCAATGAAATTTTGGTTGAAGTTAAAGCATGTGGTCTTAACTTTCCGGATACGCTTATCATTCAGGGCTTGTATCAGTTTAAGCCCGAACTGCCCTTTACGCCCGGTAGTGACATTGCCGGTATTGTAAAAGAAATTGGAGATCAAGTATCTCATTTAAAAGTGGGTCAAGAAGTTTTTGGTTTTGTAGCACATGGTGGATTGGCTGAAGAAGTATTGGTGCCATCCAATGCTTGTTTTCCTAAACCTCCAACTATGGATTTTCCAGTTGCCGCATCTTTTTTGATGGCTTATGGTACCTCATACCATGCCTTAAAAGACCGAGGTCTGTTGACGAAAGGAGAGACATTGTTGGTATTAGGTGCTTCCGGAGGAGTAGGACTGGCAGCAGTAGAATTAGGGAAAATGATGGGAGCTAAGGTTATTGCAGCCGCATCAACAGATGAAAAATTGGCATTATGTAAGGGATATGGTGCTGACGAAATTATCAATTATACAAAGCAAGATTTAAAATCGACTATAAAAGAAATAACTGAAGGAAAAGGAGTGGATGTCATTTATGATCCGGTAGGAGGAGAGTATTCCGAAGCTGCGTTCAGAGGCATCGCATGGAATGGAAGATTTTTAGTTGTCGGGTTTGCTGCCGGGGATATTCCAAAAATTCCGCTCAACCTTCCTTTGTTAAAAGGTGCCGCAGTGGTTGGTATATTTTGGGGAGCATTTGCCATTAAAAACCCCAAAGCAAATATGCAAAACACGATGACATTGATGAAATGGCAAGCCGAGGGAAAATTGAAACCACATATTCATGCTATTTATGATTTAAACGAAACATCAATAGCGTTGGAAGAAATGACCAACAGAAAGGTGCGTGGAAAAATGATTGTTCAAATTTAATTAACAAACAGGATGAGGTTAAAAGATAAGATTGCTATTGTAACCGGAGGATCAAGAGGAATAGGACAAGCAGTATCAGAATTATTTGCCAAGGAAGGTGCTACTGTAATAATTGCAGACCTTTTGCCACAAGGACAACAAGTTGCAAACGGCATAAATTCAAGTGGTGGAAATGCAGAATTTCATTCCGTATCAGTGACTGATAAAGCAGCTGTTGAAAAGCTGTTTGCACATATCAATGATAAATATGGTAAAATTGATATTCTAATCAATAATGCTGGAATTACTAGGGATAGAACTTTGGAAAAAATGAGTGAGGATGAATGGGATGCTGTAATTGATGTCAATCTGAAAGGCGTGTTTTTATGTACACAAGCGGTTGCCCCATTTATGAAAGCAAATAAATATGGTCGAATTGTTAGTGCTGCTTCAAATGTGGGTTTAAGAGGTAATTTTGGACAGACCAATTATGCAGCCACCAAAGCAGGAGTTATTGCCATGTCAAAAACATGGACAGTCGAATTGGGAAGATATGGTATAACCGCAAATGCGATAGCACCTGGTTTTACGATGACCGATATGGTGGATAAAATTCCAGAAGAACATTTTGCGACTATTAAAGCAAGTATTCCATTAAAAACTGTGGCGCAAGCCATCGACATTGCTTATGGATATTTATACCTGGCATCAGACGAAGCACGTTTTGTTTCTGGTATTTGTTTAACTATTGACGGAGGAACTTCAAGATAAACACATGGGAAAGTTAATTATTGAAAATTTTGATGCCTTTCGTGAATTAGAAGGAAAAACACTTCCCGAAGGGGAATGGATTTCCGTAACTCAGGAAATGATCAATGATTTTGCAAAGGCAACCGGAGATTTTCAATGGATACATGTGGATGTTGAAAAAGCTGCAAAAAGTTCTCCTTTCAAAAAACCAGTGGCTCATGGATTTATGTCACTGGCCCTACTTTCTAAAATGATTGGTGATTTGATTCATGTAAAATCCTCGAAGATGGGGGTAAACTACGGTCTGAACAGAGTTCGTTTTCCGAGTCCTGTTTTGGTCGATAGTCGGCTTAAACTAGTTGCTAACATTGCAAATATCGAAAATTATGGAGATACCGGATTGAAAATTACATGGGATTGTATAGTTAAGGTTGAAGGATCTAAGAAGCCTGCTTGCGTTTCAGAGTTTATAAGCCTGATGTTTTAGAAAGTCTTTGTGTAAAAGATTTTAAGTTGAAACTTATCTTATTTTTTCTTTTTCTTTTTACTCTTTTTCTTATCCTTTGAAATTGCTTCACCTAGGTTTTTGCCTGGTACGATTCTGACCACCCCCTTGACCATTCCCTGAATAATATAATTAACAGGTGATCTGTATTTATTGCGCTCTGTCTCATAGCTCGCTGTAACATAATTATGATGTTCAGGATAATTATTGTTTTTAACAGCAGTTTCAGCGATCATCGAAATAATTGGACGTTTTTTAAATTTGTGATTTTCTTTTTCTTTTAGAAGTTGGACATGCAGGTCGCTGTAGTCAAATATTAATTCATTCTTAGATATATTCGGCCCGGCATTCATTTTGTAATTTAATTTTTTTAGCTCACCGGATTTGATTTCAACACCTGCAAGCGGTGTAAGCATCGTGTTAAACTTATTTAGTTCCATACTTCCCATCGCAACAGAAAGTTGAAATCTTTCTTTTCCGTAGGGAACCGATAAATTTATATCCATTGATGCAAAACCCGTGAGATTTGCCGTTAATTTAGCTTTTAAATGTTCTATTTTGTTTTGTTTTTCTTGAATATTGGTAAATCCTCGGATCACACCATCGATATTTTTAATCGTGATAGACCCTGATTCGTCTTTTTTGACTCCAAGTTCGGTATAGGTAAGTGTTGAGTTTAAAATTTCAATGGAATCTAATTCAACAGGCATTGGTATAGCCGATATCATGCCGTTAAACATGGGTTTTAAGGCATCTGGAGGTCGTTGTAAATTTTTATTTCTTTGTAGTTTTATATCCAAAGAATCGATTAGAATTTTTTGTGCAATTATGTCTAAATGTGAATAGAATCTGCTTGATGGGTCAAGATCGTGAATGCTTATTTCTTTAACATCGATTTCTATCACATCATTCTGAATTCCTATTTTATTACTCACGTCAACCCAATCTATGGAGTATCCCATCGATAGATTTTTTAAACTAAGATATTTTTTCTTAAGGTCGTACCGGATACTTTCCAAACTCAATTGAGTGTAATCATTTAAGTTGTATTCAATATTGTCTATCTCTAATTTAAAACTGCCAAGTTTAAAGGGAATAGGATTGGTAAATTTTAGGGAATCAGTTTGTAATTCATTTGCCTCAACATTTAGACGGTTAATTTTTCCAATTGTTTTTTCCGAATTTGCTTCTCTGAGAACCATAGATCCGTTCTGAATTTCAAAACTTTTAAGATCTACCCTCGAAAGGATATCGCCGAACATTCCTTGAATTCCGGAACCACTTGATTTTTTTACTGTATCTGTTCGGAGGGTAATATCAAAAATGGGTTTTACGAAAGTAATTTCGTCAATTTTTAAAGTTTTTCCAAAAAGAAGATCAGACCAAACCAATCCTGTTAGGTTTGCGTATTCAACATCTCCTGTTATTATGGATGCTCCCTTTTTTTTATTTAGAGGTTCAATACGGAGCTTATCTAATGTGACCCCTTTAAAAAAAGTATGCAAATCAAAATCCTCATAGGTAAGATTGTAGGCACGGTCAGGATTAGAATTAATTCTTTTCTGAAAACTTAACTCTAATACCCATTCTAGTCCTTTTAGAACCAGTAAAAAAATTCCTAAAATAACTAAAGTCCTGAGTAATATTTTTTTCATTGAATAATGACTTAAATAATGGTCGAAGATACGCAATTTATAAATATGATATTATTTTAATCTGAGCTCACATTCATGTCATTTTTAAATAATTGTGACTCATTCATGAAGTATTACTCAATTTTTTTAAAGTATGATAATTGTCATTGTTTTTCGCCTTCATATGTATGTTCTTTGGAAAAAGATAAAAAGGTCTTTTAATATTAAATAATCAACTATGTTATCAAAAAAACAAGCCAGAGCATTCTTTTTGGGAGGCACCTTAGTAACGTTCCTAATATTTATAGGGCTTACAGTGTATTCTTTCAGCAAAGAACAAGATCAATCAAATTATGGGGAAATTACTGAACAAGTCGTGCGAGGAAAGCAGATTTGGGAGTCAAACAATTGTATGGGGTGTCATACAATTTTGGGAGAAGGAGCCTATTATGCACCAGAATTAACTAAAGTTATTGACAGAAGGGGAGAAGGTTATATCAAAGCAGTTTTGATGTCTCCTGTACCTTGGGGACCAAATGGAAGAAAAATGGTCGCCTACGGTATGTCTGAACAGGAAGCTCAAGATGTGATCGCATTCTTTGATTGGATCGATGATATTGACTTAAACGGGTTTGACACAGTAGTCTCACCTTTAGCAAAAGAAAAAACCAACAACTAAATTAAACTATCATGAAATACAAATCACAAAAAGTAGCTTATTGGTTTTTTGCCTTATCTATGTTACTTCTTATCTTACAAATTACCTACGGATTTATTATGGGATTTGCCCGTATAGGATTCGACAACCTTCACGAATTTATTCCTTTTAATACAGCAAGAGCAGTTCATACTAATTTATTAGTTGTTTGGTTGCTTTCAGGTTTTATGGGAGCTGCATATTATATTATTCCTGAAGAGGCACAGCGGGAACTGGTTAATGTTAAATTGGCTTATGTACAATTGATTTCATTGGCAATTGTTGGTGTTACTGCCATAGTTGGTTACCATTTTAATTATTGGGAAGGTCGAAAATTTTTAGAAATTCCGAGACCCTTAGATTATCTAGTGGTTGTTAATGTTTTACTTTTTCTGGGTCTGATATTGATCACCCTGTTTAAGGGAAAAAGACAAACTACTACTGCTCTTGTCCTGTCGATGGGGCTCTTATTTGCTGCCCTGTTATACTTACCGGGAATGTTGCCATTTGATAGCCAGGTGATGGATTCATTTTTCCGCTGGTGGGTGGTGCACTTATGGGTAGAAGGAGTCTGGGAACTGATTATGGGAGGTATTTTATCTTTCCTTTTGATCAAGCTGACAGGTGTAGATAGAGAAGTTATTGAAAAATGGCTTTATGTAATTGTTGGTCTAACATTTTTATCAGGAGTGCTGGGAACCGGACATCATTATTACTATATAGGTGTCAATAAAATTTGGATCATCGTAGGAGGTATTTTTTCAGCCTTAGAACCATTGGCATTTTTAGCAATGGCCTTGTTCGCTGTCAATATGTACCGAAAAGGTGAGAAAAAACATCCTAATAAATTAGCTCTTTACTGGACTTTAGGCGCAGCAATAGTTTCTTTTGTTGGAGCCGGACTTCTAGGATTTGCACATACTTTACCACAGACAAACCTTTATACTCATGGCACTTTAGTAACTGCCATGCACGGACATCTTGCATTCTGGGGAGCATATGGTATGATTGTTCTTGCGATAATAAGTTATAGCCTACCTAATATGACTGGTAGAAAATTATATGAAAGTTCAACTGGAAGGGCCGCTTTCTGGTTGGCAAATATAGGAATGATTGGTATGACTGTTGCTTTTGGAGTAGCAGGTGTGGCGCAAGTATATCTTGAAAGAAAATTCAAAATGGATTTTATGACTGTTCAAAATGAAATTAGTATTCACTTTGTTGTGCTAATCTTGTGTGCGACGCTATTCACAACCGGAATCGTCTTTTACTTGGTTGATTTCTATAAGCATGGAAGGCCTACAGATGAAGCCTTAGAGGAAGTAGACGTTTAACCGCAGTTTTATGACCAAAATACGATGAAATGCAAATCAAGATGAGCAAGGTTGAATCAAATGAAAATAGTAATGTTTTGCAAGAAAATAAGCCCTATTATAAGGCAACAGCAAAGGAGATTACTGTTTTTGAACATGCCTTTAAAAATCGATTGCCGGTTCTGTTAAAGGGACCTACCGGAACTGGTAAAACTCGATTTATTGAGTTTATGTCGCATGAATTAAATAAGCCGTTGATCACAATTTCATGCCATGAGGAAACTTCATCAACAGACTTGATTGGAAGATATATTATCAAAGGGGCCGAAACCATATGGATTGATGGTCCCTTAACAAGAGCAGCCAAGGAGGGAGCTATTATTTATCTTGATGAAATTGCTGAGGCCAGACCTGATGTGATTGTAGCAGTTCACTCACTGACTGATCATAGAAAGGAACTATATATTGATAAATTGGGAGAAACAATAAAAGCACATGAAGACTTTATGCTTGTTGCTTCATTTAATCCAGGTTATCAAAGAGGATTTAAAGAGTTAAAACCTTCTACAAGACAGCGATTTGTCGGTATTTCTTTTGATTATCCAGATCCGAAGTTTGAGACTGAAATTTTGGTCAATGAAACAGAAATTGATCATGGTTTGGCTAAAAAACTGGTGAATATAGCGGTAAAAATCAGAAACCTAACCGAATTAGGATTAACAGAAACTGTTTCAACCAGATTGTTGGTAGATGCAGCTAAACTGATCCATTCGGGATTGCCTAAGCGAATAGCAGTGCATGCAGCTGTTGTAGAACCCTTAACAGACGATATTGAGACTGTTAACGCTTTAAAAGATCTTTGTGATTTAATGATATAGTGTATTGTTTCAATGCATAAAACTTTTTGATTTCAATGTTTGAGCCGGATGAATATATCTTTACAAAATTTGCTCATTTTTTTAAGCGAAGAAGCAAGAAAAGGGAGGCTGATATTTTGCATGCTGCCAGATTGAATGAGATAAAACCACGACTATTATTATTTGCAAGAGCCATTACAGGAGAGCCGATTGAGCTATTTGAAGCAGAAAGCGAGGGAGGGTATAAAAACAATAACTTTTTTCTACCTCCTGTTTTTTCTTCCTTCCCGACTCATCAAGAAAATATTTCCTTTTACCTGTTCCGAATCTTATATCTCTCGGTGCAAAAAGTATTGAATTTAAATTGGTCAGATTCAAAGGATCATTCTCTTTCAGAATCCAGGTTAGTAGCAGAAGAAAGTTCTGTAATGGTACTGAGGGAGTTATTTGATCAGTTCCCTGCTGCTCAAAGCTATTATGAAAAAATCCTATCGTTTTATGAACATCAAACAAAGCCTGAAGAGGAGTCTGATTTGAGTATGATCTTCGGAAAATGGATGCAAAACAGTCAGGAAGAACCGTCTGATAATACATTAGAAAATTTTAATAACAAAGCAAAAAATGCGGATATAGATCAACCTAAAACAGTTCTTAAAGCCAAAGCTGTTGAGGAAATTATATCAGTACAACTCGATCAACAACAATTAGATGATGCCGTTTTACAGCATCAGTTTGAAAAAGTGGAGACTGCCGATGAATTTGGGGGAAATTTTAGAGATTTGGACGGGGATGATGATCTGCAGGATCATGAGAATGCACTTGAAGAGTTGAATATGAAATATACAGTAAGAGTGGATGACTCAGTCCATTCTGTATATCAGGCCGATTTTATAGAAAATACCACTATAGCCGAGAGTGCCGAAGCCAAAGACAATGATTATCACATTTTATATGATGAGTGGGATTATGCCAAACGGGCTTACAAGGAGGGTTTTTGTAAAGTTTATCCTAAAACGCTTGAGCAACCCAATATTGAATTCTATAAGAAAACTATTGTTGAGAATAATTCCACCTTAACAGGTCTTCGAAAAATGCTTACTTCAGTGAACAATAAGTTTCAGCAGCAGAGGAGACAGTCAGAGGGGGATGAGTTTGATTTGGATGCCATCACAGATTTATTTGTTGATGTTAATTCGAGGCATACTCCTTCAGATAAAATTTATTTGTCCAGACGAAAAAAGGAAAAAGATCTCTCCATTCTGTTGCTCCTCGATATCAGTTTATCCAGTGACGCCTATGCGGCAGGAAACAGGGTAATAGATGTTGAAAAACAGGTTTCCATCCTTTTTGGTGAAATCTTAAATGAATTTAATATTGATTTTTCGATTGATGCTTTTTATTCGAAGACCAGGAATCATTCTTCTTATGTCAGTCTAAAAGGATTTGATGATCAATGGAACAAGGCAAAGTTTAAAATTGGTGGTATTCAACCTAGTGGTTATACGCGAATTGGTGCCGCACTCAGGCATTCAGGACACTTGTTAGACCAAAGAAAAACAAAAAATAAATGGGTCATTCTTATCTCAGACGGAAAACCCAATGATTATGACCGGTATGAGGGTAAATATGGAATTAATGATGTAAAACAAGCCATTAGAGAACTCAATGAAAGGCATATTAACTCTTATGCCTTGGCTATTGAAGCTCAGGCTAAATATTATTTACCTCAGATGTTTGGGAAAAACCACTACCAAATTCTAACTAAACCGGTTGAATTATTACATTCTCTTGTCAAACTTTATGAAAAGATAAAACACCAGGGCTAGCTTATTTTAATACCCTATTACTTCAAAAAAATATCTAATATAATGTTTAAATTATCTGTTAATTAGATTTTTATATTCGCAATAAATTGTCTCAATCAGATTGAATATGGCTGGTCGAATATTGATTTTCAGAAATTCATTATCGAGCGAAAAATATTTTTTTTAAATTATTTAAAAATGAATATTACAAGTATATTTGTCGTCCAATTTTGAGTCTTCAAATAAGAAGATTTAATTCGGGGTGTAGCGTAGCCCGGTTAGCGCGCCACGCTGGGGGCGTGGAGGTCGGAGGTTCAAATCCTCTCACCCCGACAAAGTAAAATCCTTTCAAATATCAGTTTGAAGGGATTTTTTGTTTTCTTCCATTGAAAGCTTGCTTTCAATGAGAGAAAACAAAAAAGACCAAAATACGGTAGCATTTTTAAAGGATTTTACTTTAGCATCGTTTCCAATGAAGGATCACCGACTGAAAGGAGGTAATCCGAATATCAAATAATAAATATCGAAGGTTTAACTCACTTCCTTTTATGAGGTCTTAAGATCAACCCTAATGGTTTATCATAAGTCAGGTAATTTGCAATCCAGTCAAAAATAGCAACAAATTTATTTCTAAATCCAACTAACGACATAATGTGTACAAACATCCAAAGGAACCAGGCAAAAGTGCCTTGCGTTTTCCATTTTGGAAGGTCAACAACTGCTTTTTTTCGACCAATTGTAGCCATTACCCCTCTATTTTTGTATTCAAATGGGCTAATTGGTTTTTTCTCGATCAATCGCATGAGGTTTTTCGACAGTAGTTTTCCTTGCTGCTTGGCTACCGGAGCCAGCATAGGTAATCCTCTGGGATTTTCTTCTGTGACATGAGAAGCTACATCCCCAATAGCAAAAATTGATTCTGTATATTTTACCCGATTAAAAGCATCGACTAGTACCCTTCCGCCCCGATCAAGTGCTTTTTTCGGTAATCCTTTGATCGAAGCACCTTTAACACCTGCCGCCCATATAAGTGTATCTGTTGGGAAGGAACTTCCATCAGAAAGGCTCAATTTATCACCGTCATAATTGGTGACTCGAGAGTTTAAAAAGACATTGATGCCTAAATTTTTAAGATATTCCAAAGTCTTATCAGAAGCCTCTTCAGACATGGTTTTTAATAATTTTGGTGCCGATTGATAAAGATTGATGCTTAATTTTGAAATATCCAGATCAGGAAAGTCTTTAGGAATTACGAATTGTTTCATTTCGGCTAAAGCTCCTGCTAATTCAATCCCGGCAGGGCCACCCCCAACGATGGCAATATTTAAAATTTCTTCCAAAGATTCATCAGATTGTTTTGTAAGTGATTTTTCTAAGTTCTGAAAAATAAAACTTCGCATATTCAGCGCATCCGGAATTGATTTTAAGGGAAATAATATATTCTTAATCGAGTCAAAGTCATAAAAATTACTCTGACTGCCCGTTGCAATAATTAAATAATCATATTCAAAACTCCCAACCGAGGTTTTTATTTTTTTTGCATCAGTATTGACAGATTTCACCTTTGTCATTCTAAACCTGATGTTGTCTCGATTCCTGAATATTCTTCTCACAGGATAGGCAATACTATAAGGTTCAAGTCCCCCTGTTGCAATTTGATACATCAGAGGTTGAAAATTATGGTAGTTATTTTGATCAATAAGGAGTACTTCTATCTTATTGCTTCTGAGAGATTTTGCAAGTGTTATCCCACCAAAACCAGCTCCAATAATTATGATTTTATGTTTTTTAGCCATGGATCAAGAAGTTTGAAATCGAACTCATTTTTGAGATGAACAAGATACTTAAATTGAATTGAAAAATAAACTAAAAACAAGAAGCCCGGAACTAAGGTTTGATAAACATTTACTTCTAATTTGATCAATGACTTCAAATATTAGTGACAAATTTGATGAAGTATCTTGAGATAACATTGGGAAATATAATTTGAATCCTCATCATTTTTCAGATATTGTCAAAATAGCCGTATCTTTTAACTTTAAAAATTGAGTGAAAAGAATGTCCTTAAAACAAGTAATTGTTGTTGGTGGAGGTCTGGCCGGACTTACGAGTGCCCTTCATTTGTCTCGTTTTGGAATTCAGGTTATTTTGATCGAGAAACAAAGTTACCCAAGACATAAAGTTTGTGGAGAATACATTTCAAATGAGGTCTTACCATATCTTCAGTCACTTGGTTTTGATCCCTTTGAACATGGAGCCAAAAGAATTGATCGTTTTGAATTAAGTTCAGTACGAGGGAGTTCACTCAAAGCTAAATTACCACTTGGCGGCTTCAGTCTGAGTCGTTATTCACTTGACAATGCTCTTTTGAAAAAGGCAATTGAAAGCGGTGTGACTTTGATAAAAGATACGGTCCTGGATATCCAATTTAGAAAAGATCAATTTTTATTGAAACTAAAAGACAGGGGAGATTTAAAAGGAACTTTTGTAATAGGATCCTTCGGAAAGAGATCTAATTTAGATCAAAAACTTCACAGAAAATTTTTGAAGTCCAAGGCACCTTATTTAGCGGTTAAGGCACATTACACTTGTGATTATCCGGATGATATGGTAGGTCTGCATCATTTCTATGGCGGATATTGTGGCGTATCAAAAATTGAAAATGATCAGGTTAACCTTTGCTATATTGCCCAATATAACGAGTTTAAGAAGTATAAGAATATCATTGATTTTCAGAATCAGGTGGTTCAAAAGAACATAACGCTTGGCTCTATTTTTGAAAGGTCTACGATTACTTTTGATAAACCGCTTAGTATCAGTCAAATTTCTTTTGCCCCAAAACCAATTGTTGAGAATCATATCCTCATGTGTGGTGATAGTGCCGGAATGATCCATCCCTTATGTGGCAATGGTATGAGTATGGCCATTCAAGGAGCAAAAATGGCTTCAGAGTTATTAATACAATATTTTGAGCATGGTTTGTCAAGAAGTGATGTTGAGAACATATATGAGAAACAATGGAACAGAGCCTTTAAGCTAAGGTTGGAAACGGGTCGTTTATTAGCGCGATTATTTACCATGAAATCTTTGGCTTTGCATATAATGAATAGTTTAAAAAATTTTCCGGGACTGGTGAGAAGGATCATTAGTATGACCCACGGTAAATTAATTGAAAGCATATGATAGATACAACAAGCCGGACAGATGAAAGAGAGATCATGGACGATTTCACTCTCGAGGGTAAAGCTCTGCGGACAAATCTAGATATTCTGGCCAGTATCAATAAATGGCTTGGAGGAAATCAAGTGAGCCTGAACGGAATTCAGAAACTGATCAAAAAGTTGCCCCGAGACCAGAAACTGGTTATCGTCGATCTTGGATGTGGTAATGGAGATATGCTGCGAAGAGTTTCGAAACTTGGCGACAGAATTGGATATCAATTCAAATTAATGGGTATTGATGCAAATAAAGACAGTATTCAATATGCAACACTTTTATCTTTAGGTTATAAAAACATCACCTTTCATCAGATGAATATTTTTTCTGAGGAGTTTAAAGGCTTAACTTATGATATTGCACTTTCTACACTTTTCCTACATCATTTAAACAATGAAGAAATAATCGATAAACTTAGTCTTCTTAATAAACAAGCAAGAGTAGGAATCGTTGTAAATGATCTCCACCGTAATAAAGTAGCTTATTTCCTTTTTAACATCATTAGCTTTTTTATCAATAATAAAATTATTAGAAATGATGGTCTTGTTTCCATTCGCAGAGGATTTAAAAAAGATGAATTGATAAATTTTGCAAACAAACTACAAATTAAAAGCGATATCAGATGGAAGTGGGCCTTTAGATATCAATGGATTATGAAAACAAATATATGAGTGTTAAGATTTTATCGGTAGCTAAGGCGCTACCAAAATATACAAGAAATACCTCAGAAATTTTACCTTTTCTAAACCTCTGGTTGGAGGGGCAAGAGGAGCGGTTCAAAAGAAAAGTAATTAAAATATTTGAGAATGCAGCTGTTGATCGCAGGTATTCGATTATGGATGCTGATGAAGTATTTCACAAAACTTCTTTTGAAGAAAAAAATGATATATACGAGAGAGAATCTATCATTTTAGCTGAGTCATGTGTTAAAAAAGTACTAGAGAAATCATCTCTAAAATCAACTGATATTGATTTTTTAATAACAGTGAGTTGCACTGGAATTATGATACCTTCTTTAGACGCCTATTTGATTAACAACCTAGGAATGAAACAGGATGTGGTCAGACTTCCGGTGACAGAAATGGGTTGTGCTGCGGGTGTTTCAGGTATTATTTATGCTAAAAATTTTCTTAAGGCTAATCCAGGTAAAAGAGCGGCAGTAGTTGCTGTAGAGTCTCCGACTGCTACATTTCAACTGGAAGATTTTTCTATGGTTAATATTGTAAGCGCTGCCATATTTGGAGATGGTGCCGCAAGCGTGATCTTATCATCTTGCCCGGAAGATAATGGGCCTGCGATAGTTGATGAAGCGATGTATCATTTTTATGATGCAGAGCAGATGATGGGGTTTAAGTTGAGAAATTCAGGATTGCAAATGGTGCTAGATAAATCGGTACCCGAGACCATATCAAATCATTTTCCCGTAATTGTTCATCCGTTTTTGGAAAGAAATGGAATAACGATTGAAGATATTGATCATTTGATTTTTCATCCAGGAGGAAAGAAAATTGTCCAAACCGTTGAGGCCTTGTTTGGTTCATTGGGCAAGAATATAGATGATACCAAAGATGTGCTCAGAATGTATGGAAATATGTCTAGTGTAACTGTATTGTATGTACTTCAACGATTTATGGAAAGAGATATAAAAACAGGAGAAAAAGGGCTTATGTTGAGTTTCGGGCCTGGATTTTCTGCTCAAAGAGTTTTATTGGAATGGTAAAAGAATTTGAAAATAATGACTGGGCCTTGATATTGGGAGGCTCCCGAGGTTTGGGGCTCGCATCTGCCAAGAAACTGGCAAAACACGGTATGAATATTTGTATCATTCATCGTGACAGGAAATCGGATATGCCTGAGATTGAAAACCATTTTTCTGAGATTCGAGATTGTCAAGTTGCCATGATATCCTTAAACAGAGACTTGTTACGAGCCGAACATAAGAAGGAGATTTTGAATGAGTTGAACATGATCTTAGGAGACCAAGGAAAAATAAAGTGTCTACTTCACAGTGTAGCAAAAGGTAATTTAAAGCCGATGGCAGAGAGTGATTCTGGCAGTTTGAGTGTTTTAGATTTTGAAATTACCATACAGGCCATGGCACTGAGTTTATACGATTGGTTTAAGTCACTTTTTGACAGTAAATTCTTATCAGAAGATTGTAGAGTTATCAGCTTTACAAGTGAGGGAGGAAGAAAACCTCTAAACAATTATGGGGCTGTATCTGCTGCCAAAGCAAGTTTGGAGGCCATAACCAGAAATATAGCCTTGGAGTTTGCACCTTATGGGGTAAGAGCAAATTGTATTCAGGCTGGAGTGACCGATACCTTATCCTTGAGAATGATACCGGGTAGTGAAGAGCTTAAGAAACATGCAATAAAGAGAAACCCTTTTGGTCGACTGACGCATGCAGAAGATGTTGCAAATGCAGTTTATTTATTGTGTCGAAAAGAAGCCTCATGGATCAATGGATGTATAATTCCGGTAGATGGGGGAGAACATTTAAGATAGTATGAAGTCAGAAGAAATTATAAAATATTTGCCTTATAAAGAGCCTTTTTTATTCGTTGATGAATTGACGGAGATATCGGAAAGTGGTATTACTGGAAACTATACATTTCCGAGAGAGAGTTTTTTTTACAGAGGTCATTTTAAAGATAATCCCATCACACCTGGTGTCATTTTAACTGAAGTTATGGCACAAATAGGAGTGGTTTGTTTGGGGATTTTTTTATTGTATCAGGAGCAGCGATCAGAGACACCTAAAATTGCACTAACTTCTCATAAAGTTGATTTTTTCCATCCTGTATATCCGGGAGAAAAAATAACAGTCATTTCAGAAAAACAGTATTTTAGATTTAATAAGCTAAAGTGTTTTGTAAAAGTTTTAAATGAGAAAGAGCAGTTGGTTTGCAGAGGTGAAATTGCAGGAATGTTAACATAAAAGCATGAAAAAAAGAGTTGTCATTACAGGAATGGGAGTTGTTGCACCAAATGGAGTGGGTGTTCCTGATTTTCTAAATTCTCTTCAAAAGGGAATTTCCGGGATACAATATTACCAGGAATTAAAGGATCAAGGTTTTTCATGTTGTATCGGAGGAGTTCCTGATGTATCGGATGAACTTAAAAGAAACTATTTGACAGCATTACAACTCAGAAATTTTAATAGTTCAGGAATTTTATATGGATGCATGGCAGGGATGGACGCCTGGAAGGATGCCGGTCTCGAAATTAGCGAGGAAACGCCAGTTGATTATGATACAGGAATTTTATTCGGAGCAGGACAATCAGGTGTTGATAAATTCAGAGAGGCTGTTTATAAACTGGATGCAGGTCTGGTAAGAAGATTGGGCAGCAATACGGTACCACAAACTATGTCCAGCGGAATCAGTGCTTATTTGGGAGGCATTCTTGGATGTGGTAATCAGGTAAGTACCAATTCATCGGCATGTACAACGGGAACAGAGGCGGTATTGATGGGAGCTGAACGTATTCAAAATGCTAAGGCTAAAAGGATGCTTGTCGGAAGTTGCAGTGATCATGGGACCTATATCTGGGGAGGCTTCGATGCTATGCGAGTAATGACTTATAAGCACAATGATAATCCGAAACAGGGTTCAAGACCAATGAGTGCATCTGCATCAGGATTTGTTCCAGGATCAGGTGCAGGCGCATTGCTTCTTGAGGACCTTGAGACCGCTAAGAAAAGAGGTGCACATATTTACGCCGAAATCCTTGGAGGGCATATAAATTCGGGTGGTCAACGTAATGGAGGAACCATGACGGCTCCAAATTCCATTGCAGTTCAGAAATGTATTAAAACGGCTGTAATTGATGCCGGTATCCAGACCTCTGAAATAGATACGATCAACGGACATCTCACAGCAACCTCAAAGGATCTTTTGGAAATAAGAAACTGGAAAAATGCCTTAAGTCTTTCAAAAGAAAACTTTCCTTCCATAAATTCGCTTAAGTCAATGACAGGTCATTGTTTAGCCGCTGCCGGAAGTATAGAATGCGTGGCTTCCGTTTTACAAATTCAGCATGATTTTGTTTTTCCTTCGATCAATTGTCAGGATTTACATCCTGAAATTAAGGAAGAAATAGGAGATGTTTCAATTCCAAATCAACAAAAAAAGCAACAAGTAAATACTGTGATCAAGGCGAGCTTCGGGTTTGGAGATGTTAACGCCTGTGTTATTTTTAGAAAATATAAAGATTGAAAAAAATGGAAAAAGAAATATTGATTGAAAAATTAAAAGAAGTAGTAAAGCCCTATGTTCAAGATCAGATTGCTTTTGAAAATCTGAGTGAGAATACTGATTTTATTAACGATCTTAAGGTGAATTCTGCAAACCTTATAGACATTGTACTCGATGTTGAAGACATGTTCGATATTGAAATAGACAATGAGTCCATGGAACAAATGCTCAATGTGAAAAAAGCCATTGAAATTATTCAGGTAAAAATGAATTGATATTTTGAGCTATGATTGGTAATGATATAGTGGACTTAAGACTTGCCGAGAAACAAAGTAACTGGAAGCGAAGAGGGTTTCTGGATAAAGTGTTTTCTCGAGAGGAACAGGCGGTCATTTCCAGTTCCTCAGTACCTGATACTTTGGTCTGGAGACTTTGGTCGATGAAAGAAAGCGCGTACAAGGCTCGGCTGAGAAGCCAGAAATCGATTCAAATTAATCCTAGGTCTTTTAACTGCCAAATTTTATCAGAGACGGAGGGATTGGTCAAGTATGGTAAAAACAGATATCACACTGTATCCCAGATCACCAGTGATTTTATTCATACAAGAGCAAGTTTATCGAAATCTGATCTTGGTATTTTTTCAAATGTAATTCATATGGATCAATGTCTCTTGCAATCAGATCAATTATACAAGGTCCTTATTTCATTTGTAGCAGGTTACAGGTTAGATCTGACAGATTTAGAACTAGTAAAAAATAGTTTAGGTATACCTGAGTTATTCAGTAAAGGTAAAAGGACACAAGTGCTTTGTTCTCTTAGCCATCATGGTCGATATGGATCTTATCTGACTAAGATCTAAAATGAAATATTTTGTTGCTTTATACTTTCCTTTGGGATACGGTATCCTGAAGAAAATCTATAATTTAATATAAGACCAACTCACTTTTTAATGAGTGTAATAAAATGATTGAAATCATGGTATGTTTGGTTTGTGTTGCCTAACTTTGGTAATAGGAGCATTTGCATGTATGAATTACCGGATTCACATACCTCAAAGTATCAGGTCTTTTCTTATTGAAGTTGGAGAGCTTTCCTATTTTGCCGGGAGGTTCTTTAAAGAATTATTTTCGAGACCATTTGAAATGAGAGAACTGATGCGTCAGTGTTATCAAATGGGTAACAAATCACTTGTTTTAGTTGGCGTTACTGGTTTTATTTTGGGTCTGGTTATGACCCTTCAAACAAGACCGACACTTATGGAGTTCGGAGCAGAATCCTGGATGCCTTCCATGGTTGGAATATCTATTGTTCGCGAAATTGGCCCAGTGATTATTGCTTTGATATGTGCGGGGAGGATCAGTTCAGGAATTGGAGCAGAATTAGGTTCCATGCGTGTAACCGAGCAGATAGATGCAATGGAGGTGTCTGGAACCAATCCTTTTAAGTATCTGGTTGTAACCCGTATCCTTGCAGCCATATTGATGATTCCTTTGTTGATTATTTATGGAGATGCAATTGCTTTATTTGGGTCAGCATTGATTGAAAATTTTAAAGGTGATGTCTCGTTTCTTTTATTTTTTAATAATGTTTTTGATGCATTGGAATACTCGGATATTAATCCGGCGATTATAAAATCCTTTTTCTTTGGTTTTGCCATTGGACTGGTAGGATGTTTTAAAGGATATAATTGTGAACGAGGTACAGTAGGCGTGGGAGAGGCCTCTAATTCGGCTGTGGTTTATACATCCATGCTATTGTTTATTATTGACTTTATAGCCGTTTTTGTAACAGATATATTTTATAGCTAAAAAATTGGAAGAAGCAGACAACATAAAAATAATGTTAGAGATTCATGATCTGAAAAAGCATTTTGGAGAAAATGAAGTGCTTCAAGGATTTCATATGCAATTACGAGAGGGTGAAAATCTTGTAATTATGGGAAAATCTGGATCTGGAAAATCTGTTATGATCAAGTGTTTAATGGGACTGATGCAGGCGGATTCGGGAGACATACATATTATGGGAAAAACTGTTCTTGAATTAGAACAGGGTGAACTTGATCAGCTGAGAAAGAAAATTGGATTTCTATTTCAGGGAAGTGCACTTTATGATTCCATGACGGTAAGGGAGAATCTGGAATTTCCTCTCAGAAAGCAGCATATGCCGCAAGAGGAAAAAGATAAATTGGTGCATCAAGCACTGGAAAGTGTGGGGCTTTTAGATGCAATAGAGCTTGTACCCAATGAACTTTCAGGAGGTATGAAAAGGAGGGTGGCATTGGCAAGAGCTATTATTCTGCATCCTAAAATTATCATTTATGATGAACCCACTACAGGATTAGATCCGATTACGGCAAAAGAGATCATTGAGTTGATGAGAGAAATACAAAAGATTTATGGCTCTTCAGCATTGATCATAACGCATGATGTCGATTGTTCAAGGGTAATTGCAGATCGTATGATTCTGCTGATCGATGGAATAAATTATGCTGAGGGGAGCTTTGAAGAGTTGTCATCCTCAAAAGATAAAAGAATACAGGCCTTTTTTAAATAATAGATTATGAAAATAACAGATTCACAAAAAGCCAGACTAGGATTGTTCGTCATTTTTACCGGACTACTACTGATCATTGCACTATACTTGATTGGCACAAAGCAAAATATATTTGGAGATACCTTCAAAATTACCGGTGTATTCAATAATGTCAGCGGACTGAAACTTGGTAATAATGTTAGATATGCCGGTATTAATGTCGGAACGGTCAAGGAGATTATGATGGTCGATGATTCGACAATTTGTGTCGATATGATTATAGAAGAAAGTATCAGAAAGCATATGAAAGAAGATGCTTATGCAGTGGTCGGATCAGATGGATTGGTTGGAAGTATGGTTGTAAATATTTTTCCTGGAGATAGAAAAGGAGAGGTTTTGCACGATGGAGACACGATTATGTCTGTAAGGAAAAAGTCTGGTAACGATATGATGGCTACTTTGAGTATTACGAATGATAATGCAGCTGAACTCTCTGAGGAACTTTTAAAGATTACCAGAAATATCAATGAAGGAAAAGGAACTTTGGGAAGATTGGTGCATGATGAGGATATGGGCGCTGACCTCAAGGAGACCATTGCAAACTTGAAAATTGCCAGCCAGGATGCTTCAAAGGTGATTGATGAGATCAAAGATGTGGTGAGTTCGGTTGACACTGAAGATAATCTCTTAAATGTCTTATTGAAAGATTCAGTGGCCGCAAATCAATTCAGATCGATCATGGGAAATCTGGAGCAATCAAGTGAAGATATCAACCTGGTTATTCAAAATTTAAATGATGTAATTTTAAGTGTAAAAGAAGGGGAAGGAACGTTCAATTATTTAGTTTCTGACACCATATTGGTGCAGGATATCGATGAAACAGTGAAAAATATTAAACAAGGAAGCGTCATGTTAAATGAGAACCTTGAAGCATTAAGACATAATACCTTTTTTAAAGGCTATTTCAAAAAGCAGGAAAAAGCCAGACTCAAGGAAGAAAAGCGACTCAACAAGGAACAGCAGTAAGCATCTTGAAATATAAAAGAAGTGATATTATGAAAGATGATAAGATTAAACTAGGCTTGGTATTATCAGGAGGTGGGGTGAGAGGTATAGCTCATATTGGAGTGATCAAAGCCTTATCAGAACATGGTATTGAGCCTGATGTGGTATCCGGAACCTCTGCAGGAGCTGTTGTTGGAGCTTTATACTGTAATGGCTTTTCGCCTGAGCAAATGATGGATTTTTTTAAACAGATTCCTTTATTTCATATTAATAAGTTTGCATTTAGTAAGCCCGGTTTTATTGATACAGATAAATTCTACTTTGAATTTAAAAAACACATTGGTCATGATGACTTTTCAAAGCTCAAAAAGAAATTATTTGTGACAACTGTTGACATGTGCGAAGGTATTTTACATGTATTTGAATCCGGTCAGTTGATCAAGCCTCTTTTAGCTTCCTCAGCCTTTCCAGGATTGTTTTCCCCTGTAGATATTGATCAAAAATTATTTTCGGATGGCGGAATATTAGATAATTTTCCCACGGCACCTCTTTTACCTCTTTGCCAAAAAATGATCGGCGTGTATGCAAGTCCTCTAAACAGAATTGAGCCTTACAGATTAAAATATTCTGTCAGTGTTTTAGAAAGGGCCATCAGAATAAATTATTCCAAGAGGTCACATGCAAAATTTAAGAATTGTTTCTTGATGGTTAATCCATTAGAGTTGGTCGATTTTGGCTTACTCGATGTTGGAAAGATGGATCGGATCTATCAAATAGGTTATGAATCTGCGAATAAGGCGATCCACAAGCTTGACAATTTAGAGCAAATTCAAAACAAGATCAAGAACTGATGTCAATACAGGTAATTTCGGGGCGCATACCAAGTCTTCCGGGAAAACCAAGCCATCCCAAACCTCTGTTTACATTTAGGTATTGATCACCTTCTTTGTGAAGACCAGCCCAGTGTTTGTATTTATATTTAATTGGGCTCCATTGCTTGTTTTTTAAATTAACGCCGGCCTGCATGCCATGTGTATGCCCTGATAAGGTTAGGAGGATGTCTGTTTGGTCAATAACTTCTTCCGGCCAATGTGTTGGATCATGGCTCAATAAAATTTTTAAAGGGATATTTTTTACGGACTCTATAGCTTTCGCAAGATCACCGTATTTTTTGAAGGGTGGATTTCCCCAATTTTCAACGCCAAGAACCGCAATGTCGACACCATTTTTTGTAATGATAGTGCCTTCATTTAGCAACAGACTAAAATTTATTTTTTCATAAAAATATTTAATGGATTCAAAATTACGTTGTTTTAACTCTGTTGTTTCCCACGAGCTGTAGTCACCGTAGTCATGGTTCCCTAAAACTGCAAATTTTCCTTTTTTCGCCTCTAGCTTTTTCAATACTTTCCCCCATCCCTTTAATTCCCATGCAAAATTATTGACTAAATCGCCGGTGAAAAAAATCAGATCAGGTTCCAGGTGATTGATCAAGTTAACGGCACGATCAAGAATATGATATCTAAAGTTAAAACTACCCAGATGCAGGTCTGAAATATGAACAATTTTGAGTCCCTTAAACGACTCAGGTGCAAGACTCGTTTTGATATGTAAATGATGTACTTTGAACCTGTATAAAGCTTTAAAAATCGCATAGATGATGATAAAAAATGGCAAGAAACCCGCCAGCAGGCCAATGATTGGAATTACGATCAAAGATTCTCTTTCCGAAAGCATATGATTTGAAAAATATAGAAAGGAAATGATAATAATAAAAATGATCTTAGGAATAAAAGAAGAAATCGAAAGACCGTAAAGAGAGGTGATTAGCAAGTGCTTTCTTTGTGGATGAATATTATCTAATCTTACTTTCAGGATGCCAATTGAAGTGATCAGTCCAATGGTAAAAAACCAAAAGGCAATGTGTATGCTCAGTCTTAAATTTGACAAGTTTATAAGCTGTGTAATTGACTGCAGCCAGTAAAAAGCCAAGACATCTATCACGAGAATAGCGAGACATAGCAAAAAAACAGACAAATTTGAAAATGATCTCATGTCCTTATATATTCTATTTTATTCCAATTCTTCTTTTATCATTTCGCGCCCAGATATATCCCTTGACACCGGCAACCCATTCTGGATAGAGAAAGATCAATAGAATTTCTTCAATCGTTTCGATGATTCCGATAAAGATCATTGCATAGAAAAGCCAATAAACGGGTCCAAAAAACAACAACCATAAAATAAAAGCTGCCTGAACAACAGCTGATAACTTCGCCAGATACGTGTGAAATGCAGTTGCCTTACCGTATTTTTTAAAGGCGATGATCATCTGGATACAATACAATACGAAGGGGATAAGGATCCATTGATAATTTTCGCTTATAAACTCGAATTCAAAACGTAATAAACCGATAAACCCAACTATCAGGGTGAGTTGATCTCCCATCGAATCTAATTGAGACCCTCGAGGACTTGTAATTTTTAGTTTTCTGGCTAAAAAACCATCAATCGTATCTGTACTGTAACTCAATAACAATAGCCATGAGAATAACTCTCTTTCCCCAAACCAGATGATAACAACCAGAAAAGGTGCCGCAAAAATGCGATAAAAGGAAAACCAGTCGGCGATATTAAAATTTTTAAATGTCAGCATATTGGTTCTTTTTTTTTCCACTTTTCTAGCACTTTAAATTTTCAGAATGAGTTTATTTCTATAAATAATCCCTGTACCGCAGGGAAAAATCGTGAACGCTTCCTTAACCTCTTCTCGCATCACAAGACCTTTTTTTCAAAGGATTCAAAGAGCTGTGCTACAAAAAATATCAACGATAAGAAGTTAAGATTTTTCTTAACAATAATTTTAATGGTTCATCTTATGAAGTTAAATATCAACAACCAACCATACAATGACAATTATCATAATTAAAACCTGCGAAATCATGATTTATTTGTTTAAAAGGCCAAGTCTTACCCTATCACTTTTCATCAAAAAAGCGAATTTTCAATGATAGAAAATTCGCTTTTTTAAACATGTTAGGCTGGATCAAGTCACATTACTTGAAATCCATGTAGTACAGTCGTCAAATGTATCGAAAATATGCTCTTCAGAGATTAGATCAGGAATTATATCAATCGATTTCATCAAATACATAGGCTGCGTTTGAATATCAACCAATAAAACATGAATATCATTTTTCTCCAGTTCCAAAAGCACATCCTCCAGAACGTATAGTCCCGTTTGATCAATATACGGGACCCTATCCATCCTAATGATGACATGGCTCGCAGTGAAAGGAATCTGCTTGGCAAGTACTTGTATAAAACTTGTAGATCCGAAGAAAACAGGTCCTTTTATATGCTTGATAAACACCTTCTCCTTTAAATCCTCGGGGAAGTTTGATTCATCTTTCCACGATTTTTCAGCTTTTAAACTTTTTACATTTGATTTCTCTTCTGTGGCATCTCCCATTTTCTTCATAAAAACAAGTGAAGCCATGATAAGTCCGATTCCAACTGCATAAACGAGATTCCAAAAAGTTGATAGTAATAACACAACGATCATCACAAAAACCTCAGTTGACGGCATAGAAGGTATCGCTTTTAATCCCTTATAGTCCATTACTCCAACTCCAACTGTAAACAGTATTCCGGCTAAAACGGCAGCTGGAATTTTAGATGCAAGTGGTCCAATAGCCAAAAGAATAGTCAACAGAAATAAACCTGCGATCATTCCGGACAATTTGGTCTTTCCTCCGGCATTGATATTGACCACGGTTCTGATCGTGGCTCCGGCTCCTGGCAGTCCTCCAAACAGTGCAGCGATACTATTTCCAATTCCCTGACCGATCAATTCCTTATTTGGATTGTGGTTCGTTTTCGTCATGTTATCGGCAACAACTGAAGTGAGCAAGGAGTCTATGGCTCCTAAAAAGGCCAAGGTGATGGCTGTAAATACCAAAGGTGATATGGAAGCCAAATTGAATTGACTAAATATTTCAAAATTGATCATTGGGAAACCACTAGGGATTTCTTCAATGGGCCTGTAATCCAGTTTGCCAATAATGGCAACACCTGAAACTACGATTAAGGCGACAAGCGTTGAGGGTATCTTTGTTGTAATTTTTTTAAAGCCATAAATGATCAAAATCGTAGATAAGGCCAGTATCAATTCCATATAATTAATGGATCTTAAAGCCCTTGGTAGACTACGAATGGCACCAACTACGCCGGATGTTTCTTTTTTCGCCAGTATTAAAGCTTCATTCATGATTTCCTCCTCACTGATCAATTCTGCCCGTTTAATTGTTTCTTTAAAATTCTCCAGAACGAGAAGTCCTTCTTCGGCTTCCTCTTTTAATATGTTTTCAATGATAAGTTCTTCAGCTTCTGGTTTATACTTTTGAATTCTTTCCAAGTCATTTTCTGTATAATAACCTAAAATTGGAAGAATATTGGTAATGATTATGATAAAACCAATAGCGGTCATAAAACCTGAGACCACGGGGTAGGGGATATATTTTATGTATTTTCCCAATCCGGCAGCACCAATAGCTATTTGGAACAAACCAGCCAAAACAAAAATGGTTAGAATAATTGGTAGCGCTTTATCAATGTTACCATCATTAGACTGCAAAACACCGGCAATCAAAATCATACTTACTGCAGTCATCGGAGCTGTAGGACCTGATATCTGTGTTGGGGTTCCGCCAAACAAAGCGGCCATAAACCCGAGAAAAATCGCACCGTACAAACCAGCACTGGGTCCTAAACCTGAGGAAACTCCGAATGCTAAGGCCAGTGGCAATGCCACTACACCGGCGGTGATACCTCCAAAGGCATCTCCTTTTAAATACCTAAATATACCTTTCATGATTTTGTTTTTTTAGTAAAAGTGAAAATAATAAATTTTTGACTAATTACATTCCTTTTTTTTATAGTTTTGGGTCAACCATTGGTATCGTCAAATACCATTAAAATTAGTTTAAGATGTTAATTCTTGGTATTGCGGGAGGAACAGGAAGTGGTAAGACAACAGTTGTTAAACAGATTTTGAATGAGTTGCCTGATGAGGAGGTAACTGTAATTTCTCAGGATTCTTATTATAGAAAAAATGATCATTTAAGTTTTCAGGAAAGATGTAATATTAATTTTGATCATCCTCATGCCATAGATTTTGAATTGTTGATCAGTCATATCAATGAGTTAAAGAAAGGGAATATTATTGAGCAGCCCATATACTCTTTTGCCACTCATAACAGGGTACAGGATACCTTGGTCACCCATCCCAAGAAAGTGATCATTGTCGAAGGTATTTTGATATTAACCAGCAATGAACTCAGAAAATTAATTGATATAAAAGTATTTGTCCATGCAGATTCTGATGAAAGGTTGATACGCAGGTTAAGACGTGATATACATGAAAGAGGAAGAGATATCAATGAAGTACTTGAACGCTATCAATCAACTTTGAAGCCTATGCATCAAGAATTTATAGAGCCTACAAAAAACTATGCGGATCTTATTATACCGAATGATACCCATAACACAGTTGCGATTGATATTGTAAGAACCGTGATAAATGAAAGTCTAGACAGATGAATTTAAATGAGATAAAAAAAAATAAGATCTTTCGTATTGTCAGCAATAAGTATGTCATTATTTTGGTTCTTTTCATTGTTTGGATGGGTTTTTTTGATGAGAATTCATTTTTGAATCACAGAGAATTAGACGAGGAAATTGATGAATTAGAGGATGCTAATGAATATTATAAACAACAAATTGATGCTGACCAAAAAGTGATCAAGAACCTGAATGATCCCGATTCTTTGGAAAAATATGCTCGAGAGGAATATAAAATGAAAAAGGAAAATGAAGATATATTCATCATTGAATACGATACCATAGAAGAAGATTAGATTGTAAACTTCCACAATCTTATTGCTTAAAATAAAAATCAATTTTGTCTGATAAAACTAATAGAAATAGTCCAAGCCGAGATTATCTTCAACTGGGAAAGGCACTTTCCGATCAGTTCTTTTTGCTTGAAGGAAAGAGACCCAGAATTTTGGTTGGAGGAACGATTGATCCGCTTTCAAGATCAAAAAATAAGATATGTAATTCGTTGGCCGATATGGGTTATGATGTCGACTTGTCCCCAAAAGTTAATATACTGAAGAACCTCTTAAATCAATGCTTAGAGAATGATACAGATGTAGTACTCATTTATGGTGCTGATTGTTTTTCAGTTCAAGAATTATTAGATTTTCAAGACAAAATTTTGTCGGATCAGCCTCACATTGTCATGTCTTTGCTCGAACAAAATAGCGAGTATTATTCAAATTGTGAAGAGAAATTAGATCAATGGATCTTGTTTAAGTCAGAGGATAATCCATATGTAATTGGCTATAATTTATTGAATCAGTTATTACTGTCTTCTTGAATAGTACAGCATTCCATTGGTAATAAAAAACAATTCTAACTTTGCATAATAGGTTTGAGTAATTTGTTTCTCCTGACTAAGGGTCTTAACTCATCCTCCATTAATTTTAAATACTTATTTGTTTTGTGTTTACCAAAAAGCTCACGGAAGTCGTTTTCTCTTTTTTCTGCAAGAATTTTCATAAACTTTTTTTTGTATTTATCCTCCTTATCACTCTCTAAAATCTCATAAACTTCATCTACAAAACCCTTAATATAATCCATTAATTGGGTGATTTGCTCATTTTCAAGCTTTAAATGAGATACACTGTTCAAATTATTCAAAAGTTATTCTTTTGGCACTTAGTCTTGAGCGAAAGTATTCGTTGAAAATATAAAAACTGTAATGAGGGCAAATAAATATTGAAATTTTTTCATGTAGAACGATTTAAAACAGATTAAAAATACAGAAAAAATTAATCTTAGAGCACTTTACTTAAATTCAAGTTAGCTTATCGTTCAGAAACTAAATTGTCAGGTATTTTTTTCGCAAGATCCCATTTGAATCCGAGATAGAATTGTATTCCTTGGTTCGGGGCATAAGCATAAGCCGTATCAAAATAAGGGCTAAAACCTGGGTTATAATTAGGATCGTCATAGCCAACAAGTGGAGATTCGGTCTGAACAAAATTAAATAAGTTGTTGACACCAAGATACAAACTGTAGTTATTTTTGATCATTTTACTTACTTGGACCTGATGAAGAGAAAATGGTGTACTAGTAGTTGGTCTTGGTTCTTCCAAAGGGACACCTGTAGCATCAAGATCATAAACTTCAGGTAAGGCCATTTGTCCTGTGAACTGGGCAGTATATGCTAAAGTAATTCTTTGTTTTCTGAGCTGGTAGTTGGCACTAATGATTCCGCTCCAGCGAGGTGAAAACAAAATATCTGAGGTAATTTCATTCCCAGCAAGATCGGTTTCTGTCTCGGTTGATTGTAAGAGATTGACACCAAGATTAAATTGAATTGGGATATTGAAATTGTGGGTGATGTTCATACTTAGACCCATTGATCTCGCGAAACCATCAGAATTTTCATAAACAATAAATCCAGGGGTATCATAATCAGGGATTATTTTATTCGTAAAATGGGTGTAAAATCCTTCAATGTCAATGGTTCCGGTTCCAGCCATTCCATTGTATACCTGATTAAAATTAACTGAAAAATTGTAAGAGCTTTCAGGATCAAGTTCCTCTCCTATGATCACCTCTCTTTGGCCGGTCACAAAAGCGTGATCCTCAGTAAATAAATTAACTACCTTGAATCCGGTGCCAAAATTAAAACGAAAAGTTGTCCAGTCAGAGGTATTTAATTTCACATTCAGTCTCGGAGAATAAATAAGACCGTGATCTTGATGATGATCTAATCTAAGTCCCCCAAGCACTTTTAAATTTTGGGAAATACTAAATTCATCTTGAGCAAAAATTCCTGGTACAAATTGATTGTTAGGAGTATTTGTGATTAAGCCATCGATTTCCTTCTCTGTGGCTGAAGTATTATCGTCGTAAGCATCATATCGGAGCGTTGCCCCAACCAAAACATCATGTTTTTCCTTATTAAAGTTCCATAAAAAATTTCCAAAAGCAATCTGTTGTGACGCTTCGAAAAATTGGTCTCCATAATAGCTGTCTTGTTTGTGATTTGAGAGTGAATAGTCAATCTTTAGATTGGCTTTTGTGTCGAGTGCATAAGTTCCAAATAATTCCAGGCGATTGGTGTAAATACTTTCTCCATAAATCTCATCACTGCCTCTTAACTCTTTGTAGGCCCTGTCTCTAATGTAATCCTCAATACCATTTCTACGATCTTCATAATAGAATTTTGCTGCTAAACTAAAGATCTTGTCACTAGGTCTGTAAAAATTAAATTTCGAAAAAACTGAAATATGATCTGAATTGACAGCATCTCCAAACCCATCAAGATTATTGTCTGCAAAGTTATTTGCATAACCAAAGTTGACTCCCAGATAAGCATTAGATTTTCCCAGGCGTGGAGTAATGGCAAAATTACCAAAAACCTCTTCACGAGAGCTCGTCATAATGTCTGCCGAAATCATAGGCTGATTTTCAGGATTTTTTGTGATAATATTAATGACTCCTGCCACTGCTTCAGATCCGTACAAAGTACTACTGGGCCCTTTGATCACTTCAAAACGATCAATGATCATATTTGGAATACCGTTTAAGCCGTAAACTGATGCAAGATTACCGTAGATGGGAGTTCCATCCATTAAAATGGCCGTATAGGATCCCGGCAGGCCATTCACACTGATATTATTTGTGTAGCATACACCACAGGCAACCACTTCCTGAACACCGTTGACCAGTTGAGCACTTTCAATCAATGAGCTGGCAGCTGAAGGGAGGTATGTATCCAGTTGTTTGGAGGTGATCACATCAATTTTTATGGGAGAGGCAGATACATAAGTTTCTTTCATGGTTCCGCTAACTACAATTTCATCAAGAGTTGTAGAAGAAACAAGTTTGAAATTAAGAATTGTTGTTTCCCCAGGTTTTATCAAAATCTGTTTCCTTTCTGAAATATAACCAACATAGGATGCAATGATGTTGTATTGACCGGGTTTTAGCTCATGTAAATGGTAATTACCCGATTCGTCACTAGTCGCTCCAATCTGGGTATTTTTAATGATAATAGTTGCAAAGGGTAAATCTTCATTTTCACTCGATAAGTGACCTTTCAATGCTCCGGTTTGAGCCGCAATTAATAAGGGAAGCATATATAAAATTATTAATATAATGTGTCTTAATTGCATATTGTTTTAAAAGGTATTAATTTTATATTTTGAATTGCAAAACTAATAAAGTTAGCCATATCTAACAAATATATTTATATGAATATAACTAGAAATGTTGAGGATTATTTAAAAGCTATTTTTTATTTAACTCAAGAGTTTGATTATGAGAAAGTTGGAACAAATCAGCTCGCTGAGCATTTAGGCTTGTCTCCAGCTTCTGTCAGCGTGATGATAAAAAAAATGAAAGATAAAGATCTGGTTGATTATGAAAAATATGGTAAAATTGCTTTGACAGAACCTGGCCAAATAATCGCTCTTAGGCTTGTAAGAAAGCATCGTCTATGGGAAACTTTTTTACATCAGCATATGAATTTTAGTTGGGATGAAGTACATGAAGTAGCACATCAGCTTGAGCATATAAACTCACCAAAACTGATTCGAGAACTTGATAATTTTTTGGGTAACCCCAAAACCGATCCTCACGGAGATATCATTCCAGATGAAGATGGTAATTTTGTTGTTCCGATAAAACAATCTTTAGCTGAACTCCAGGCCGGCAGTCTTTGCAGATTAGTCTCGGTAAAAGACAATTCAGCAGTATTCTTAAAGTATGTAACGCAACTTGGCTTGGCTTTGAGTAGTGAAATTAAAGTGGAAGAAATCAGAGAATTTGACGGTTCTATGTTGATTTCGTATGATGGAAAGAAAGAAAATATTTCTAAAATGTTTGCTGAGAGTATTTATGTTGAAATACTTTAGATTCATGAACGCTTCATGTCATTCAGTGAAAATGGCATAAAAAGTATAGCGTATGGTGCGATATTTTAATCTGATTTAATGAATGATTAATACTTTAAAAATGTAAATTTGCACAAAAAATAAATCAACATATGTTCAATAAAAATATCAAACTTGTTCTGGCTGCACTCATCCTTGCGTGGGCTGTATATGAATTTACGCAGGGTCATATAATGAATGGTATCTCCATAGTTCTATTGGCAGGTATTTTTGTCTTTTTTTATTTTAAAAATGAGATTCTATTATTGACCTTTTTCAAACTAAGAAAGCAGGATTTTGAAGGTGGAAACAAACTTTTGGATAGAATAAAAAACCCTTCGGCTGCGCTTACTACCAAACAAGAAGGTTATTATAATTTTCTCCGTGGGATCATGGTATCTCAGACAAACTTGACTCAAGCAGAAAGATTCTTTAAAAAGGCCTTAAACATTGGCTTGGCAATGGATCACGATAAGGCGATGGCAAAACTTCAGTTGGCCGGTATAGCGCTAACTAAAAGAAGAAAAAGAGAAGCGACCAATTTAATTACTGAAGCCAAGAAATTAGATAAGCATGGTATGTTAAAAGACCAGATCAGTATGGTCAAGCAGCAGATGAAAAAAATATAATTTTTCTGAATTGCCAAAGTGGTTGCTGTTTTTTTAATTAAAAATCTCTTTGTTTTTTTATGAAAAGGAATCTACTTACGATTTTTCTGGTTCTAATTAATTTTGTGATTCATGCTCAAGAACTGAGCCTGATGACTTATAATATTCGTTATGCAACTGTGAAAGATGGTGAAAATCAGTGGGAAAAAAGAAAAGAATTTTTAAGTGACCAGCTTCATTTTTATGCACCCGATATTTTTGGAATTCAGGAAGGCCTGGAGCAGCAGGTGAATTATCTCGATGAGAACCTGGAGGAGTATGCTTTTGTTGGAGTAGGACGAGATGATGGAAAAGCAAAGGGTGAATATTGTGCTATTTTTTACAATAAGCAAAAATTTCAACTTTTAGGAGAGCATACATTCTGGTTATCAGAAACTCCTGATAAAATATCAAAAGGATGGGATGCAGCCTATGAAAGAATTTGTACCTATGCTTTTTTTATGGACAGAACAACCGGAAGTAACTTCTGGGTATTCAATACCCACTTTGATCATATCGGTGAATTGGCCCGTGAAAAAAGTGCTGAACTTATCGTTCAAACAATCAAAGAGATCAATAAGGATGAATTTCCCGTTTTTGTACTGGGTGATTTTAACTTGAATGAAAAGAGTAAGGCCATAGGCTATTTATCATCGAATTTCAATGATGCAAGAAATATTTCATTGGAAAATCCCTTTGGACCCTTCGGAACTTTTACAGGTTTTAAATTTCATGAGCCAGTAAAAGATCGGATTGATTATATTTTTTGCTCAAAAGAAGTGGTCGTCGTAAAGAAGTATGGAGTACTTACTGATTCCAAAAACGAAAAGTATCCATCTGATCATTTGCCGGTAATGATCAAAGCAGAGATCCAAATTCCAGTAAAGAATTAAACCTCCAATTTTTTACCAAGATACATCAGTTTAAAGCCTTTACCTACTTTTATTTGATCATGATTCGCAGGTATCATCTGAATATCGTTCTCGAGGTCTTTGATAAATAAAGGGATCGTTTTGATCTCATTTCTGGTAGCTTCCATGAATTTTTCAAAATGTTCATTTGATTCTATTTTAACTTCATTGATATTGGGGTAATCTCGGACTACCTCAGAAATATTAATAAAGTCATCAGTCTGTGAAAATAGTCCTTCATCAGGATTTTTATCAGAGTCACGCATTTCCTCACCGCTGATCAACCTGAAAGCTCCTTCCTCCCCAAATACTTCTTTAAGTTTCGACAAGGCGTACTCGTTAATGGTATTACTTCCGGTAAGGGCGAGTAAAAAGCCCATATCGTTCAATTCAATATTTTCAAAGATTTCATCTCCGTAAATGTCACATTCAATGGCTTCAAGTCCCTCATCAATTGCCGTTGAGATATTGTTTCTGTTACTGTCGATCAACACGACCCTGCGGTTATTGTCCTTTAAATAAGTTGCAATGAGCCTGGATGGTTCAGACGCGCCAACAATTAAAATACCTTCAGATTTTTTCAAAATGACTCGGGTAAGAACAGCTACGATTCTTGCCGTTGTTGCATTGAGTAAAACGGTTCCTAAAACAATCATAAATACCAGAGGTGTAATATAGTTGGCATTTGGAACCCCTTGCATTGTCAGTTTCAAGCCGAATAAAGAGGCGATACCTGCTGCTACGATACCTCTGGGTCCAACCCAGCTGATAAATATTTTTTCATTTCTGATCAAAGAGCTTTTTCGACTGCTAAGAAATACACCAAGCGGTCTTACAATTAAAACGACACATGCGAAAAGGATCAGTGAATTCCAGTTGTAGATAAGTTCAAGATCAAATAGATTGATATTCGCAGAGAGCAGGATAAAAAGAATAGAGATCAATAAAATACTTATTGTTTCTTTAAAATATAGCACATCTTTCAGCGCACTTATCTTCATGTTTCCCAATACCATACCCATAATCACTACAGCAAGCAGTCCGCTTTCATGCGCAAAAAGATCAGCAATCACGAAAACAGTCAATACCAGGGCAAGTGAAACTACATTTAGCAGATAATGTGGAATCCAGCGTTGTCTTAGTGCCGTGGCAAATACATAAGCTGAGGTAAATCCTATAGAAAATCCAATGATGATAATTTTTCCAAATTCTATCAAGGTCTCTTTGGTATATTCTGTGCCGTGATCTCCACCGATGCTGATAAATTCAAAAACAAGAACAGCTACCAAAGCACCTATTGGGTCGATGAGAATTCCTTCCCATTTTAAAATGGTTGAAATATCTTTTTTTAAGGGTAAATTCCTAAGAATCGGGGTAATCACTGTTGGGCCCGTGACAATGATCAAGGAGGAAAATAAAAATGAAAGTGACCAATTAAGACCAATGATGTAATGCGCTGCTATTCCTGCTGTAATCATGGTAACCAGAGCACCAAGTGTGATCAGTTTATAGATAACCGGACCAACACTTCTAATCTCATCTTTTTTCAAAGTAAGACCTCCCTCAAATAAGATTAAAGCAATTGAGAGTGAGACAAAATTAAACAGACTTTCACCGGGAAATAATCCATTACTTCCATTCCAAACGGGTTCGATCCATTTGTTTCCATCGTCAGAAAACATAGTAGAAAAAGGACCGACAAGCAGTCCGATTAGGATAAGAGGGAGGATAGCGGGGATTTTAAATTTCCATGCTACCCATTGGGCAAGAATTCCTAAAATAATGATACCGGCAAGTTCGAGCATATTAAGTTTTATTGATCGTCTAAAAATACTATTTTTATCCGATAAGATGAATTATTGGATCAAACAACAATAAATTATTTTCTTGATTTACTTAAGTCATTGTAAAAGAACATTAAACAAATTTTAAACGAATGAAATTTGAATTGTGCACGGATAGCTTAGAAGGAGCTAAAATCGCAAGTAAATATGGGTTTAAGAGTATAGAGCTTTGCGCTGCTTTATCTGTAGGAGGTTTGACACCAAGTTATGGTTTGATCAAACAGTGCGTGGAAAGCTCGAGCTCGGAGGTTCACGTGATGATAAGACATAAGGAAGGTGATTTTCAGGTTACAGATGATGATCTTACTCTAATGGCTCTGGATATCAAAGCGGCAAAAGAAGCAGGGGCTCATGGCGTCGTTTTTGGAATTCTTGATGATCAAAATCAAGTTGCTGAAACAAATAAAAAGTTGGTAGATATAGCCAATGAATTGGAATTGAAGACTACATTCCACAGAGCATTTGATTTTGTACCTGATTTTAGGAGTGCAATCAACAAGGTAACAAGTTTCGGATTTGACAGGTTGTTAACTTCAGGGCTTCAAGACAAGGCAGAAAAGGGAATCAAGGTCATTGCAGAAATACAACAGAACTATGGTCAAAGTATTCAGGTTATAGCAGGAAGTGGCGTAAATGCTGGAAATGCTTTAAAATTTTCAGGTTTAGGCATTGAGTACCTTCATTTTACTGCGAGAAAACCTCAAAGTAAGGCAATTGAATTGGGTATGGGACAGCTTATGCTCACAGATATTGCCAAAATACAGAAAATCATAAATCTTCCATTTCATCATGAGAATTAGATCATTCAGATTTGACCAAGGTCAAATTTGAATGTGTTAAAACTAGAAGCAAATTATTCAGACGATGATACTCGTTCCTTTTGACGAAATATTTTTATGTTCGTCAAAAATAAAGTCTATGCGTCCTACATTGACTCCCCAACAACCAGCTTGATTAACCAATAAATTTTTATCATCGAGGTTTCTTACAACGGTTGGTTTCTTTAAAAAGGTGTGTGTGTGTCCGCCGATAATGAGATCAATATTTTTAGTCTTTTTTGCCAAATTAAGATCACTGATATAATCTGGCGTTCTTTTGTAAAAATAGCCAAGATGAGACAAGCAGATGACCAAGTCGCATTGTTCCTTAACCTTTAACTCATTGGTCATGTCTTGCGTAATTTCAATCGGATCTAGATAAACAGTTTCCTTGTAAAGTACAGGGTCTACGAGGCCATCGAGTTTGATGCCTATACCAAAAACACCAATTTTCAGACCATCTAAATGATAAATTTTGTAGGATTTGGTTCGCCCATCTAATATGGTGTTTTTAAAATCATAGTTCGCAATCAGAAAATCAAAACTTGCATGGGGAAGTTGCTTTTCAAGACCTTTGATGCCATTGTCAAAATCATGATTTCCAATTGTAGCTGCATCATAGCCCAGTTTACTCATCATTTTAAACTCAACCTCTCCGCCAAAATAGTTAAAATAAGGTGTTCCTTGAAAAATATCCCCTGCATCCAATAATAAAGTATTAGGGTTTTCTGTCCGAATATTTTCGATCAGTGAAGCTCTTCTTGCGACTCCGCCAATATTAGGGTACCTGTCATGACCTTTTGAAAATACTTCTATGTGACTGTGAACATCATTCGTATGGAGAATGGTGATTTTTTTTTCTGATTGAGAATCACAGGATGTCAATGGCAGTCCGCCCAAACCTATTAGAGATCCGGACGCAATTGAATTTTTTAAAAACTGTCTTCTTTCCATTCAATTAATTATATAAAATCTGTTATCCAATGACGCTCGCAGGGTGTCAAGTTTACTCATGTTATCGATTAGTGCATCCCTCACCTTGTAGTCGCTGGTAAAAAGATCTAGTGGTTCGGTAAAAAATGACATATTATCGCCTCCGTGTTGGAGATAATCATGGGTGAGTACCCAATAGCTCTTGTCAGAATCAAATGTTCTGCCTTGAATTTTAATTTTTGAGAAATCTTCACCCTTCAATTCAAGTTGGAGTCCGGCAATAGGATGTGCCTGTTTTCTTTCTAACAAATAGGCAAAAAGTTCGTTAATTTTTTTACCTGATAAATGAGCAACGACCAATTTGTTTTCAAAAGGCATGAGTTTAAAAACCTGTTCCACCGTTACTGAACCTTCAGGAATTGCTGTTCTAATGCCTCCGTAATTGAATAAGGCAAAATCGATATGCTGACCAGTTTTTTTGAAAAAAATACTGTCGGCACTTCTTAAGCATACATCGGCATAAAAATTTCCTAGCGAACTTTCAAGTTCAGCTTCGCCTCTTGACAGGTCTCTAGGATTATAACAGAGCACTTCATTAATTTTACTCTGCAGTTGCTCTTTATATGGTTTAATATCATTTACTATATTTTGATCAGACTCAATTTCAGCACTAATTTCAATCTGTTTACCACGAACCATTTTAAGCTCTGTGTTTTTTTCTTTACAGGAAACAGTTATTTTGTTTAATAATGATGAAATCAATATTAATACTATAATTTTATATAGTTTTGTGCGCATAATATGGGTGAATGGGAATATTGAATTTAAAGAACACAACCGCCAACAAATTTATAAAAAACCAACTAAAAGCAGCAGGTTCCGAAAAAAAATTTGAGGCCAAGGTCATAAAAAAAATTGGAGTTCTGGTAGAATTATCCTTAATTCAAACTTATGATTTCACCGCACGCTTAAGTGAAGAATTCAATGTGGAGCCTGAAGATCT
>JAAESS010000335.1 GCA_024229195.1 Flavobacteriales bacterium
ACAATTCTAAATCTTCAAATAGTAAAATATTGATCATAGCTCTTACTGTTCTGCTTTTCGGACTTATTGGCTATACGTTCTACAACAATAACGACCATAAGGAAGCTGTCAAGTTTCTTCAGTCTGAAAAAGAACAGATTATCGGTAACCTTACCGCAATGGAAGAAAAATATGATGTTGCAATCGCTCAGAATACTAGTCTTTCCGATTCTTTGACCATAGAAAAAGAAAAAATTGCGGTTTTAAAGGACTCTGTTCAGAATCTAAAAAAGATCAATTCTAATGTACTTAGAAGGTATCGTGGACAATTAGCTACCCTGGAGAAAACCAATTCCAGATTATTGGATGAAGTAGATTCTCTGAAAATGGCCAACAATATCCTCACGGAAGAAAAAGACAGTATCAACAGTCAGTTGACGATTCAAACAACATATAACGATACGTTGGTTGCTCAAAATATGGAACTAGCGAGAAAAGTGGAAATTGGAGGTGCAATTAACGTTGAAAACGTTCAGATCACTGCCATGAAAATGCGTTCAAATGGAAAGTATACTGAAACAAACAAAGCTCAGAAAACAGATGCAATAAAAGTTGCCTTTAGGTTATTGGAAAATGAAATTGCTGAACCAGGAGATAAAGAAGCTTTTATCATATTGAAAAATCCTGCAGGTCAGGTAATCAATACAAAAGGAACTTTTCTAATGGCTGATGGCACCGAAGCTAAATATACAGATCAAACTTTGGTAAACTATGAAAATGCTGACCTTGATGTTGTTATGCTAATTGAAAGAAAAGGAGCCAAATATGTATCCGGAACGTATCCGATTCAAGTTTTTGTTGAAGGTAAATCAGTTGGTTCTGCAAATCTAGAACTAAACGACTCTTTCTTAGGCTTATAATCAGACTTAAATAAAAGATAAACAAAAGGAAACACAAATAGTGTTTCCTTTTTTTATGCGCTTACCATAAATTATTTATTTTTGCCGGACGAAACCAACAAGATTCGAATAATCCTTACGATATCGTTCGAAAGAATTTATATTGATTATAAGGCAAAATGCTTATTGCACCGCGTGTTTGTTGAAAAATAAAAAAACCAGTGAAAAATCAAGAAGACAAATTCAAAAAGGTAATTTCTCATGCAAAAGAGTATGGATTTATCTTTCAATCCAGTGAAATATATGATGGCTTAAGTGCTGTTTATGACTACGCTCAAAACGGGGCAGAGCTCAAGAATAATATCAGAGAATACTGGTGGAAATCGATGGTGCAAATGAATGAAAATATAGTGGGCATTGATGCTGCTATTTTCATGCACCCAACTACTTGGAAAGCCTCAGGTCACGTAGACGCCTTTAATGATCCTTTGATCGATAATAAAGACTCGAAAAAAAGGTATAGGGCTGATGTTTTGATTGAGGATTATGCAGAGAAACTGAATATAAAGGCAGAAAAAGAAATAGCGAAAGCTGCCAAAAGATTCGGAGATGCCTTTGACAGGAATGAATTTATCAATACCAATCAAAGAGTAGTCGGTTACCTGGCAAAAAAAGAAGCCGCGCTCAGTCGTATGGCTCGATCTTTAGAAAATGAGGATCTTCAGGATGTAAAAGCGCTTATTGAAGAACTTGAAATTGCTTGTCCAGTCTCAGGCTCGAAGAACTGGACAGATGTCAAACAGTTCAATCTGATGTTCGGCACAAAATTAGGTGCTTCAGCTGATTCGGCGATGGACCTGTATTTACGACCGGAAACAGCTCAAGGTATCTTTGTGAATTTTTCGAATGTGCAAAAAACCGGAAGAATGAAAATTCCTTTTGGTATTGCACAGACCGGAAAAGCCTTTAGAAACGAGATCGTCGCAAGACAATTTATCTTTAGGATGAGAGAATTTGAACAAATGGAAATGCAATTTTTTGTTAGACCGGGAGAAGAACTAAAATGGTATGAAGCCTGGAAAGAAACCAGAATGAAATGGCATTTATCACTTGGACTCGGGAAAGAAAAATACAGATTTCACGATCATGATAAACTAGCACATTATGCCAATGCTGCTGCAGATATTGAATTTCAGTTTCCATTCGGCTTCAAGGAATTGGAAGGAATTCACTCAAGAACAGATTTTGATCTCAAGGCTCATGAGGAACACTCTGGTAAAAAATTACAATTCTTTGATCATGAAATGAACAAGAATTATGTACCCTATGTAGTTGAGACCTCAATTGGCCTTGACAGAATGTTTCTTTCTGTTTTTTCAAGTGCGCTTCAAAATGAAGTACTTGAAGATGGATCTGAAAGAATTGTTTTGAAATTACCTCCTGTTCTAGCCCCTACAAAGGCGGCTATTCTTCCTCTAGTAAAAAAGGATGGCTTACCGGAAATTGCAAGAGAAATCATAGATGAGTTAAAATTTGATTTTAGTGTAACTTATGATGAAAAGGATGCAGTAGGCAGAAGGTATCGTCGACAGGACGCAATAGGAACACCTTTTTGCATTACAGTGGACCATGAAACCAAAGATGACGGAACGGTCACCATTAGAAATAGAGACAACATGGAGCAAAAGAGAGTCAAAATAGAAGATCTTCGTGAAATAATTCTCAAGGAAGTTTCAATGGCAAACTGGCTTAGGAAAAACCAATAGTAATCTCGAAAATCGATAAGGATTTAAAAAGTAGCCCTCAATTGAATATTTCCGGTATGAATGGTTTTTGACTCCTCTGATTTTCGACCAGAATAGTTAATATTCAAATCAAGAAAAGAAGTTAATCTTTTTTGTAAAGTCAGAAGCCAGGTCAAATTAGTTCCTGGCTGCAAGCCTTCAAGCATCTGATAAGCCACAGGAGAGTTGGTGTTTCCGTCAAATTCATTTAAATAAAAACTGGCATTGGCATTGACAGAAAAGCTTTGTTTGCTTGCATATTGAAAATTCGCTCCAAACACATGCATTTGAAGGGTTTCAAAATCAAGAATTTTATTGGTCTTATCCTTATAGTTATAAAATAACTCAAGACGTGTATTTTGATTGTATAAATAGGAAATTTTCGGATTTAAATTGAAATTATCAAGGTCATAATTTCGGTTGGAATAACTCAAAGAGTTACTTGAATTTGAATTGAGTCCTGCGCCGAGATCTATCAACCAAAACTTAGCTAATTTATGTATGAATTGAAATTGATGTGTTTTAAGTGTAACATCTTGATCACCAAATGAAAAAATTGTTTTTTTTCTGAAATTCAAAAAGGAATAAACAAAACTAAATCTTTGCAAACCTCTGTTAAAAAAGAGGCTGTTCTTGAAATTTTGATCCAGACCAAGAAGATCATCCTCATCTGAGGCGAAAGGATTTATATTAAAGTCATCCTTGTCACGTTTTGTTTTGGTATCGATCAGAAAATAGGTTTGATTTGAAAAATGAGACAATACCTTCCTAAATCCTTCCTTGTTTCTCCATGCAGAAGCCTGAAGATTTAGGGACTGACTCCATTTATTCTGATTGGTTTTAAGAAATTTAACTGTTGGTAACAAGACTCTTACATAAATGGCCTTGTCCTGAAACTTAGCCACTACGAATTCGTCCAATTCCTGTATTCCATTATCATTAAAGTCAATCCATTCATAAAATCCTTTCCCCGGCTCCACCTCAACATAACTGAATTCCTGCTGAGGTATGGTTCCTGATCCTGTTTCGAATAAAGTTTGAAGCGTAATAAAGTCCTTGAATATTCTTTGTCGATAACTTATTCTGGCATTCAAGGAACTCTCATCAGCAACATTGGTGTTTTTCACTTCTCTGTAATTCACAAAAAAAGCAAGATCTGTATTTGTATTCTGTACAAGTTTAGATTTTAAAAAATAAGTACTTGCTTTATTTACCAGACCCAAATCTAAACCTTGAACACTATCAGTCTCTCTATAATTATAGCCAATTTCGGTAAATACTTTGGTAGAATCACCCCAACCTACAGACCCCTCTATCTCAGAAAATCTATGAGACAAACTGTTCAAATTCATCCCATTTTTGTCTCTGATTAAATTTTTCTCGTAATTATATTTGGCTGCGATCCAGAAATTAGAAATCTGTTGGGTGATGCCAGAATATAACCTGTCAAAAGTATTGTCTTCCTGAATGTTCTCATTATTCATGGAACTCGCAGTAACAAATATTCTGGTATCTGCAAAATTTACGTCGGCAAAAATATTATGCCGAGCCCCCTTAAACGAATCACCCAGAGTCAGGTTTTCATAATTATATTGTACCGAACCAACACTGTCATTTGTAAATAGTAAACCTGCCAATAAGTATTGCTGTTTTTGGGTATCTGTATTTTCTTCCGTATTGATATTCCAGTCTCTCGAAAACTCAACATTTCTTATTCTTTCAACAGATCTAAAATTATCACTGAAATATTCATAATCAAGATTGCTACTCAGTTTCCATTTTTTATCCAATATCTTTTGTTTCCACCCTATTTTGGTTGCAAGACCTTTATTTTTTTCATTATCTATACTCGAAAATAGGTTTTGATCCTTATCACTCAGTGCCAGCTCGGTTTCGATCAAGGTCTTCTCACCCAGCGCATAATCAGCTTCCACATTGATCATTTGTAATTTTTCGGGAGCAACAAGCTGCACAACTGGACGGTATGATCCTTGCTTTTGATTATTTATTTCTTTTATGTAACCGTAAACCCTTCCTGCAGCTAAAGTTGTTTCTAATTCATAAACTCCATTATTCTCTCCCACGTAACTAAAATTCACTTGATACAGTGTTGCATTTGGGTCATTGGAATATTCATATACTTCTATTCCGTCGATAACAACTTTTCTATATAAAACTCTATTCTCGCTGTAAGCAGTTTCTACTTCTGACGGAGCTATCATTTTTGTCTTATCATTCCCGGCCTCCGCAAGAATCTGTTTCTGTTCATCCGTTAAATTCTGATCAATTGGGCTGTTTTTAGCATCTGTTTCATTATAGTATTTGATACCTACTTTTAATTTATCTGATTGAAAACGCACTCCGTCATAGCTTAAAAATCTTGTGTAATTTCGCTCAGAAAGCTGATATTCAATGGTGAATCGGAGATTTGAACTAACCGTGTACAAAGTAGTAAAGGTAATTTCACCAGTATTATAGTCAATTGTATAATCAAAATTCTCTCCTCTTTTGAGCAAGACTCCATTGGCATAAACACGTTCACTACCCGAGATCATGATGATAAATTGCTGATTATCATCTCCCAGAATTTTATATGGTCCTTGATTCCCATCAACTCCATTAAACTTATAACTTTGAAATTTTCCTCTTACCAAAGCGCCAGAGGCAAAAAAATCAGTTTGGGCTGAAGGCTTTTCAATATTTCCTTTAACAAGTACACCTGAAATTTTTTTCTGAAAACGCATCAGGTAACTATCCGAATTTTTAAGATCAATATCTCCGGCAGTCAATGACCAATTCTTAGAAAACAGTTCAATAAACACACGGTCAAACTCATCAAGTCTCTGAGTAAACCCACCAGACTGTAAAGGTATTTCATTATCTGTGATTGATGCTCGAATCCCAACTTTATCAGACAACTGTCCTTCTATCTGTAAGTTAAAATTAGAATTCACTACGGCATCCTGATTGCTCCCAATGGTCACACCTCTTGATAAGGACCCACTTGTATACAAACCATCAAAAGGTTTGTTCTTTGTTAGCCCTGAATTTGCTCGAGAACTATATAATTGAGATTCATCGGTCGCTTCTGAGACTATTAAAGAACGGTCAAATGCAGTATAATTACGCGTTAAAAAATCAGGATAGGGAAGGAATAATATACGAATTTTACTGCCTGAATAAGATGTTTTATCATTAAACCAAAGTTTAGCTTTTACATAATCTATTTGATAAAATGAAGGTGCTATTCGAACTCCCCTTTGATCATAAACTTCCAAAAATCCGGGGTTGATGCTCAGACTGTCTATTTGAATAGTATCGCTTCGCACCAAAACATCCTTGATTTTTGTCCCCTCCGGACGAGACTGCCCACTGGCCAAAACGCCGATTAAAAGAAGTAATAAAACCAGGATTTTTTTCATGTAACTATTGGATCATTTAAGCATTCCTGAAGGCTCTTTTTTTTTTCAAAACAAACTTGTTTGATCTGATGGGCATTCGTGTTCTAGTAACCATTCCTTTCTCCACAAGCCTCCTGCATATCCGGTTAGAGAACCATCAGAACCCACTACCCTATGGCAAGGTATTAAAATCCAAATCGGGTTTTTTCCATTAGCGGCTGCAACAGCTCTGATTGCTTTTTTATCACCCAGATTTATAGTTTGCTTCATATAGCTTATTCTTTTTCCAAAAGGAATATGACAGAGCTCATCCCATACTTTCTTTTGAAATTCTGTTCCATCGGGATTTAACTTAACAGAAAAAATTGTTCTTTCTCCATTAAAATACTGTTCAAGTTGCTTCATACAGATTTCCAAATGTTTCGAAGGATTCTCTGTAGTCGGATAAGTATCATCCAAAATGGATATTTCGACAATACCATTTATATTACCCAGGATTTTCGCAGTTCCTAAGGGTGTTTTTAAAAAAGCACTGTCATATTGATTCATAGCTTACCTTTTATATTCCGAAAACGTCTTGGGAATTCTGTGTAGTAATCCTTGCAATTTCCTCCGGACTCATATCATAGATAGTAACGAGTTTATTGAGGATATTGACAAGATAACTACTTTCATTTCTTTTACCTCTAAAAGGTGTTGGTGCAAGATATGGAGAATCTGTTTCCAGTACGATATGTTCAAGCGGTATTTCTGAAAGGAATTTATCAATGCCTCCGTTCTTAAAAGTAACCACACCTCCTATACCAAGTTTAAAACCATAATTAATGATCTGCTTCGCCTGTTGCTTGTTACCTGTAAAGCAATGAAAGATTCCGAAGAGACGATCATCGTTAACCTTATCGAGCACCTCAAATATTTCATTGAATGCATCACGACAATGTATGACAATCGGCAGAGCCATTTCTTTTGCCCAGGAGATCTGCATCTGAAAGGCCTCCTGCTGTTCCTGTATAAATGTCTTATCCCAATAGAGATCCATACCTATTTCTCCAACCGCATAAAATTTATGGCTATTTAATTGCTTTTTGACGATGTCAAGCTCCTTCTTAAAATCATCATTTACATGTGTTGGATGAAGACCAGCCATCAGAAAAACATGATCAGGAAAAGCCTTCTCAAGTGCAAACATTTTTTGATAATAGGTGCTGTCAATTGCCGGAATAAAAAATCTATTAATTCCCGAATCAATCGCCTTATGAATTATCTGGTCACGATCTTCGTCAAATTGTTCAGCGTATAAATGTGTATGAGTATCTGTTAGCATCATAAAGCAAATATAGTTGAACCATCTAAATAAGTTCCTGAGCAGCTTTCAATTTTTTTGTACATCTGTTTAATTTTTAGGGCCAGGTATCACAAATAAATTCAGTACTTCTATTTCAGTTTTACTAAAATTAAATTATTTTTAACCTGTCAATAAACCAAAAAAGAAAAATATGAAAATCTATCATAATCCCCGTTGCAGTAAAAGCCGTCAAGGACTTGCTATTCTTCAAGATGCTAAAGTGGAAGTTGAAATAATCAACTATATAAAAAATCCCATTTCCTTCGAAGAATTAAGTGATATAATCGATAAGCTTGATATTCCCGCCATTGATCTGGTCAGAAAAAATGAAGCGATCTGGAAAGAAAATTTCAAACATAAAACACTTAGTGAGAAAGAGATTATAGAGGCTATGGTCGCATTTCCCAAACTCATTGAAAGGCCTATTGTGGTCGATGACAATAGCGCTGTTATCGGCAGACCTCCTGAAAAAATAGAAGAACTTATCTGATAATATTTTTGAAAAATGTAAATGACTAAAAATACCCCTAAACCACTATTTTTTAGTAAACCCGAATAGTTTATTTTTATCGGATTGCGAATTTTTGTAATGAAAATACTCTGTACCCTGATCATGTTTCTCCTCTCCTTCGGCTTATTCGGTCAGGAACCTTTAGAAACAAACGTAATAATCGGTCAAGTAAAAGATGCCGATACGCACTTACCATTGCAATTTGTAACGGTGAGTCTTCAGGATATAAATACAAGCGAACTTGTAGGAGATGTGACTAATAAGGAAGGTAAATTTGAACTTTCTGTTCCCAACGGAAAATACTATTGTATCGTTGAATCTTTGTCATTCCAACCAT
>JAAESS010000336.1 GCA_024229195.1 Flavobacteriales bacterium
CCGACCCCAATAATAGAGGCTATAAATTTCAATGGATACCCTCCTAAATAAGCCAGTATCATCACCATAGTAAATGTAATTGCCGTTGTAGAAAAGTTAGCTGGTAAAATCAATGCCAAGACAAAGCCTACCGGTAACCACATGTATAAAAAACTCTCCTTAAAAGTGATCTCTTTTTCCTTATTCCGCGCCAGATAGCGGGCAACATAAATCATCAGAACAACGGCCGCCAATGTAGAAGTTTGAAAGCCAATTCCAATAAAGGGAATACTGATCCACCTGCTTGCGTTTGCACCATCTATTACTGTTCCCTGAGTAAGGGTATAGATAAGAAGTAATATAACAACAGGCAGCATCAAGACCGATAAACCACTAAAATATCTGTAAGGAATTCTATGGGTCGTATAGACGATGACAAATCCCATAACTAATAAAATACCGTGTTTTACCAAGTATCCAAGCGTTGACCCTTTTCCTGCAACATAGACCAGATTTGTACTAGCGCTGTAAACAGGAAGAAAAGAAAATATAGCCAAGACGGCAATGATGGCCCAAATGGTTTTATCTCCTTTAATATTATCAAAAAATCTTGTCAGCATTCTATTATCAGTATTCTATTGTCAGTATATTATAATTGTCTTACAGCCTCTTTAAATCTCTTACCGCGCTCCTCATAGTTTTCAGTTAAATTTTCACAAGCACCCGCCGGAGAAAAAAGAATGGTCTCACATTCTCTGCCCAACTTATATGCAATCTTTACAGCATCGCGAATACAGGTAGTCTCGATCATAAAGTCTACTACATTTCCAAAAGTGTGGATAAGTTTCTCGTTGTTCGCACCTAAACATATGATGGCATTTACCTTTTCATTGACAAGAGGCAATAACATTTCATAATCGCTTTCTTCATCCAAACCACCAGCAATCCAGATTGTGGTATTTTCAATACTATCTAAAGCGTAAAAGGTCGCATTCACATTTGCCGCTTTAGAGTCATTGATATATTGCGATCCATTAATTTTCAAAACCTTCTCAAGTCTGTGCTCCTCGTTTTCAAAATCAGACAAACAATTACGAATGGTTTCCTTTCTTACCCTTGTTAAATCGGATAAAGTGCTGGATGCCATAGCATTCTTTACATTAAAATTAGTTTGTAAAGCAAATGATGAAATACTCATGTAGTTTCTATTTAATTGTTATTGTTGACTTATCTTACTTTTAAGGTTAAAATTGAGATCACCGCCAATAAAATGCCAACGATCCAAAACCTTGTTACTATTTTACTTTCATGATAGCCCCGCTTTTGATAATGATGATGGAGCGGCGCCATTAGAAAAATTCTCTTTCCAACTCCTGTTCTTTTCCTGGTATACTTGAAATAGGATACCTGGAGTACTACCGATATATTTTCGGCTAAAAAGATTCCTGCCAGTATTGGAATCAAAAATTCCTTCCTAACAGAGAGTGCAATCACAGCGATCACTGCTCCTATGGTCAGACTTCCGGTATCTCCCATAAAAACCTGAGCGGGATAGGTGTTGTACCAAAGGAAACCTACCAATCCTCCGACAAAAGCACTGATGAAAATGGTAATTTCCCCAGAATTCGGTATGTACATTACATTGAGATAATCTGCAAATATGATATTACCTGAGACCCATGCAAAAATGGCCAGTGCCAGAACAATAATTGACGAACTTCCTGCTGCCAGACCGTCTATGCCGTCGGTTAAATTCGCACCATTAGAAACCGCGGTAATGATAAAAGTGACGACCATCACAAAAAATATCCAAATGTAATCCTCGGTCCAGTCGCCCATCCAGTTGAGCATATTGGCATAATCAAATTCATTATTCTTTACAAAAGGAATGGTTGTTTTGGTAGATTTCTCAGCTTCACTGAATCTATTTGATGATACAGTAATATCCTGACTGATCACAACCTCACCCCGTCCTAGCTTTTCTTTGATCACCACATCAGGATTGAAATACAGCATTAATCCTACAAAAATGCCCAGGCCAACCTGCCCCACGATCTTAAATCGACCCTTTAAACCTTCTTTGTTCTTTTTAAATACTTTGATATAATCATCAATAAAACCAATAGTTCCCATCCACAGCGTTGTCACAATAAGGATGATGATATAGATATTTTCAAGTTTTGCAAATAGAAAAACCGGAATCAAAGTAGCCAGAATTATGATCAATCCACCCATGGTTGGCGTTCCTTGTTTTTGGATCTGCCCCTCAAGGCCAAGATCTCTTACAGATTCTCCTACTTGAAGATTTCTTAGTTTGTCAATGATCTTACGACCATAAATGGTTGAGATCAATAGTGAGAATGCAAAAGCCAATGCCGACCTAACCGAAATGTATTGAAACAAACCTGTTCCGGGGAGGTTCGTATTCTGGTCTAAGAATTCAAATAAATAATATAGCATTCTCGGTTTTTATTTGTTTAATTCAATTAGTATTTGATTGGTTATTTCAAAATCATCAAAACCAGTCTTCTGATTACCAATGATCTGATAAGTCTCATGACCCTTTCCGGCTATAAGAATGATATCTCCTTGCTGAGCCAATTTGCAAGCTGTTTTTATGGCCTGTTTTCTGTCTACAATTGAAATGGTTTTTTTATAATTTTCCGGACGAACTCCTGCTTCAACTTCATCAATGATCTGCTGAGGATCCTCACTTCTTGGATTATCGGATGTAAACACCACTTGATTGCTAAGACTTGATGCGATATTGCCCATTTTAGGACGTTTAGTTCTGTCTCTGTCTCCTCCGCAACCGACCACTGTGATCACTTGTTCGTTGAAGGTTCTAATAGAATTGATGGTTTCCAGAACATTTTTTAAGGCATCAGGGGTATGTGCATAATCAATAATGGCATTAACTCCTCCTTTTGATACAGCATGCTGAAATCTTCCTGATACATTATCGAGTTCACTCAGAATCCTGAGGTTCTCATATTTTTCAACTCCCAACAAGTCGGTTGTAGCATAAATTGCGAGTAAATTATAAGCATTGAAATGTCCGATCAATTTTGTCCAAACTTCCTGCCCATTGATATTCAGCAACAAACCATTAAACTGGTTTTCTACAATTCTTGCCTTATAGTCAGCTTCTGTTTTTAGGGCATAACTATATTTTTTGGCTTTTGTATTCTGTAACATCACGCCTCCATTTTTATCATCGATATTAACAAGAGCAAAGGCTGATGTAGGTAAATGATCAAAAAATGATTTTTTAACGTCTCTGTATTCTGCAAAAGTTTTATGATAATCTAAGTGATCATGAGTCAGGTTTGTGAAAATTCCACCCTTAAAGATCAATCCTGAAGTACGCTTTTGATGAATGCCATGCGAACTAACTTCCATGAAACAATGAGTCACTCCATAATCAACCATCTCTCTTAATACACGATTGATCGTCAGAGAATCTGGTGTTGTGTGGGTAGCTGGTATATATTTATCTCCCACAAGGATCTTAATGGTTGAGATCAAGCCGCTGGTAAATCCTGCTTTCTGAAATTGATCCGCCAGCAAGGTTGCTATCGTTGTTTTTCCGTTAGTTCCTGTAACACCGACCAGTGTCAATTCAGCCGAAGGATTGTCATAAAAATTAGAAGCAATAACAGCTAAAGCCTCATTGGCATCACCTACCTGAATAAAGGTCACTCCTTCAGGTGTGTTTTCTGGAAAATCCTGACACACGATTGCCGTGGCACCATCCAAAATAACTTCCGAAATAAAGGTATGACCGTCAACGATCAATCCTTTTTGAGCTACAAATAAGGACCCTTCGGATATCTTTCTGGAATCGAATTCTACAGCGCTGATATCTATATTAGTTGATCCTTTTACCGACTCAACTGATACCCCGTACAATATGTCTTTTAGTTTTTTCAACTTAAGAGAGTTGCAATTTTATAATGTCTCCTTTTTTCAAGTCTGAACCAGCCTTAATCGACTGAGATTTTACTTTTCCTATTCCTTGAAAATTCACTTTAAAGCCCATATTTTCGAGAAGAGAAATCGCATCCATTCCCGGCATATTCCTGACATCAGGAACTTTTGTATAGGTTTCATTTGCTTTTTTGTAATAGCCCTCATATGCTTCGTCCATGGTCTTGACCTTCTCAGCAAATTTTACTTCTTCTTCAACCGGAGTGTCTGTATAAATTTTTCTGGCAATCTGTTCAAAAACGGGAGCAGCAACTATATTTCCGTAATAGCCTTTCTTTTTATTTGGCTTGTGTATGACTACAATGCATGAATACTTGGGTTGATCTGCAGGAAAATAACCTACAAATGATGAAATATATTTGGTGTCATCGGTCCAATATTCTGTTTGGCAAGTACCTGTTTTCCCGGCCATGGAAAAGTTTGGATCATAGATATTATCAGCTGTACCTCTCTTGACAACATTCAACATCATCTCTTTCACTTTATCAATAGTTTCCTGAGAGCAAACCTGCGGATGAATCACTTCTTTTTCAAATTTTGTGACCACATTACTCTGTGCTCTGATCTCTCTTACAAATCGAGGCTTAACCATTTCACCATTATTGGCAACGGCATTATAAAAGGTTAGGGTCTGAAGAGGCGTAAATGAAACCCCGTAACCATAAGCCATCCACGGAAGTGACAGACCATTCCATGTTTTCTTATCCTTTGGATTTGGTATCTTAGGCTCTCCTTCACCTTTGATGGGTAATCCTATTTTCTCACCCACATTCATTCTTTCTAAACCTTGAATAAATTTTTCCGGTTGGTCACGATAATGCTCATCAATTATTTTTACAATTCCAACATTTGAAGAAACCTCGAATACTCTGGCAGCAGAAATTTCACCATAACCTCCATGATGCGAATCCCGAACAGGCTTACCATGAAACCTGATAACTCCCTTTTCTGTATCGATGATCTGAGCAGTATCAATAACCTTATCTTCTAAAGCGACAACCATTCCCATCAATTTAAAAGTTGATCCGGGCTCATGAGATTCATAGATGGCATAGTTTCGTTGTTCGAAATAAGTACCTGCTTTGGTTCTTCCCAGATTTGAAATAGCTTTGATTTCTCCGGTTTTAGTCTCCATAACAACAACAGAGCCGTGGTCAGCTTCAAACTTCTCTAACTGTCCTAATAAGGCATGATGCGCAACATCTTGAATTTTAAGATCAATAGTTGTAATGATATCTTTTCCGTCAATTGGCTCGATCTCATTATTGTCATTTAAAGGCTTCCATTGACCTTTTGCAATTTTCTGCTTTAAGCGTTTTCCCTTTTTTCCTCGAAGAAATTCATAAAAACTACCTTCTATTCCTACTCGCCCTCTGTAGTCATCATAACCGACTGCCCGTTCTGCGATCTTTCCTATCGGATGTTCTCTTACGGTGCGCTGTTCTATGATCAAACCTCCTCGATAGGTTCCTAATTTAAATATGGGAAACTTCTTTAATCGCTGATAATCATTATAGCTTAGATTTCTGGTAATAAAGAGATATCTGTTTTTATTGACTCTGGCCTTTCTGATCTTGTTTTCGTAATATCCTGCTGATTTATCGAGCATATCAGATAGTGCGATACTCAAGTCTTTTATGCCGTTCTCAAATTCTTCATCAGAAATAGTAACAGCATCCATTCTTACATCAAAACGAGAAACAGAAGTAGCTAATAAACTTCCATCAGAAGTATAAACACTCCCTCGATTAGCAGCAATTTCAAAAGTTTTGACTGTTCCTTGCTCTGCCTCAACACGGTATTTGTCACCATCAAAATGTTCGATTTGAATCAGCTTGTATATTATCGCAATGGCAAACAAGAACAAAACCCCGGTAAGCAGGTAAAGTTTATTTAATATTTGTTTCTTCTCAACAGCCATGATTAATTACTTATGATCACCTTGATCTTTTGAGGTGGTATTTGTGACACATACAATCCATTATCCGCAAGTCGTTTTGATATACTCGACTCCATTTTCAATTTCATCAGATCAGATCTGGTAGCCACAAACTCAGAGTAGAGTTTGCGTTTTTCCTTATTCAGTGATGAAATTCTTTGAACTTTTCTGTCGATTTGATGAGAACTACTGATCATCAATAGGGCAAGAACGGTTAGAAATATGATAAAGCCCCAATTCTTCTTGGCATCCTCATCTACCAAGAATTTTCCCTTAAGAATATTATATAAGGTTTGTTTGACTTTTGACATTTTGAGTTTTGACTTCTGGTTTGACTAATTCTTTTCTGCTATTCTTAACTTGGCACTTCTTGCCCTGTTATTTTTCTTTATCTCTTCTGCTGATGGAATGATCAGTTTTCCTACTTTTTTAAAAGGCACATTGACATTACCGTAAAAATCCTTCTCAGCTTCTCCTTTAAATAAGCCAGATTGAATAAATCGTTTTACCAATCTGTCTTCGAGAGAATGGTATGAGATCACACTCAACCTTCCTTTCTCTTGAAGTAAATCCGGTGTTTGTAATAAAAATTCCTTTAAAACCTCCATCTCTTGATTTACTTCTATTCTAATCGCCTGAAATATTTGAGCGAGAATTTTATGTTCTTTTGCCTTAGGCAAAAACCGTCTTAAAACTTCTTTCAACTGAAAACTTGTTTTTATCGGCGCTTCAATTCTTGCATTTACTATTTCTTTTGACAAGGCCCTTGAATTTCTCAACTCACCATATTGAAACAGAATTTGAGCAAGTGCCTCTTCCTGGTACTCGTTCACAACCTGATAGGCAGAAACCGCATCGCTTACATTCATTCTCATATCAAGTTCCGCATCGAATCTTGTTGAAAAACCGCGATTAGCACTATCAAATTGATGAGAAGAAACTCCCAGATCGGCCAAAATACCATCAACTTTCTTTATCCCTTGAAACCTTAAAAACTGGCGAATGAAGCGGAAATTTTCGTTGATCAACACAAATCGATCATCCTGAATTTCATTCTCTAAGGCATCCAAATCCTGATCAAAAGCAAATAATTTTCCAGCGGGACCAAGTTGTTTTAGTATTTCTTTTGAGTGACCACCTCCTCCGAAAGTCACATCCACATAAACACCACCTGGTTTAATATTCAGACCATCAACACTTTCAAAGAGCAATACAGGGTCATGATAACTCATTCTCGTCATCATTTACATTACCCATGACATCTTCTGCCAGATCTGCAAAATCAATGGTTGCATCATCTATGGCTTTTTCATATTTATTTTTATCCCAAATCTCAATGATATTCACTGATGATGAGAGAACAACTTCTTTTGTAATTCCTGAAAACAAATGCAAATCCTTCGGGATCAGCATCCTTCCGGATACATCGAGCTCCACAACTTTTACACCTGCCGTGAACCTTCTGATAAAATCATTATTCTTTTTTACGAATCTATTCAACTTGTTTACTTTCGCCATCATTTCATTCCATTCTTTAATAGGATATAATTCCAAACATGGTTGAAAAACTGAACGCTTTAGAACAAAACCATCCTGTAGTATGCTGGATAGTTGCTTTTTAAGTGGAGATGGTAGCATCAAACGCCCTTTGACGTCTGCCTTACATTCATATGTACCGATTAGATTTACCACTTTTAGCCTTGAAAATTGAATATTAAAGACAAATATATGCATTTTTACCACTTTTTACCATTTTTTACCACTTTGTTGATAACTTTCTTTGTATTATCATAAGTAACTGATTACATGAGTTTTAAATAAATGTGGTTTATTTTGTGAAAAATAAATTGAACTAATGAAGAGAAAATTAGTACTTTGAAGCAAATTATTTAAATTTGCAAATCGCATAGAATTTAGATCGTAAATGAAATATACCCTCAAAAAAGAAAATGGCTTTTCATACTTAGAATCAGGGGAAGGAACCCCACTTATTATTCTACATGGCCTAATGGGAAACTTAAGTAATTTCGATGGAGTTTTTGACCATTTTTCAGATTTGGGCTATCAAGTGATCATGCCTGAACTCCCTATTTATACTTTACCACTTCTAAAGACCAATGTCAAAAATCTTTCAAAGTTTATTAAAGACTTTGTAAAGTTTAAAGGTATTGACAATTATATTCTGATGGGCAATTCACTCGGAGGACATATTGCCTTGTTTCATACCAAGTTAAATCCAAAAAATGTAAGTGGACTGGTACTTACGGGAAGCTCAGGACTCTATGAAAATTCAATGGGAGAAAGTTATCCTAAAAGAGGTGACTATGAGTATATCAAAAAGAAAGCTCAAGAAGTTTTTTACGATCCGAAAATAGCTACAAAAGAAGTAGTTGATGATGTCTTTGACACCCTCAATAATCGGAATAAACTGATCCGAACCATCGCGATTGCCAAAAGTGCGATACGTCACAATATGGCTGGTGATCTACCCTCAATGAAAGTTCCTACCTGTTTAATATGGGGAAAAAATGATACGGTTACACCGCCATCAGTTGCGGAAGAATTTGATAAACTATTGCCGAATTCTGAACTACATTGGATCGACAAATGTGGTCATGCACCTATGATGGAAAGTCCTGATGAGTTCAACGAGCTGTTGGGACCATGGTTGACCAAATACTTTAATTAAAGAATTTAAAATATTTCCTTTCAACCAAAATGGTATCTTTGCCACGGAGGTCATCTGAAGCTGTAATTCGTTATCTATTCATTTTTTTGATTTCCAAATGAAATCATGAGAAATATAACCTTCTTTCTGTTTGTTTTACTCCTTACATCTTGTTACACAAATCCATCTAAAACACAAGTAAATAAAGTTGAACAGGATTCTTGGGTTCTGTCTGGATTCGAAAAAAAAGATGATTTAAACCCCATTCTTCAACCTTCAGACACAATGACTTTTATCTGTCCGATTTCTGGTAGAGAAACAAATTGGGAAGAAAGAAATGTGCTCAATCCATCAGCAATTGTAAAAAACAACAAAGTATACCTCTTTTACCGGGCCCAGGATGAAAAAGGAACATCAAGAATTGGTCTGGCGGTAAGTGAAGATGGTCTTCATTTTGAAAAAAATAGGCATCCTGTGTTTTTTCCTCAAAATGATTCTATGAAATTGTATGAATGGAACTATAAAAAACAACTGAGAGAATCTCTAGATGAAGATTGTACAAGTTGCTATTTTGATGGCACCGAGGATCCTAGAATTATTGAAAGTGAAAGCGGAACATATATTATGACTTATACTGCTTATGACGGTAAAAAGGCCAGACTTTCAATTGCCTCTTCAAAAGACCTGATCAATTGGACAAAGCACGGGCTCGTAATTCAGGATGCTTCTTTTAAGGACCCCTGGTCAAAGTCTGGAGCCATAATCGCCCGCTTGGAAAATAATAGAATGATCGCCACTAAAATCAATGGCTATTATTGGATGTATTTTGGAGATACGAACCTCTTTATGGCATACTCATCAGATCTTATTCATTGGGAAATAGCCAAGAATGAAGAGAATGGTAAAATGATTGAGGTTATGCATCCTAGACAGGGTTATTTTGACAGTCGTCTTGTTGAACCCGGACCCTTTGCCATTTTGAAAGAGGAAGGAGTTTTACTGATCTACAACGGAAGTAATGCCTCAAATTTTAATGATCCTGTTTTACCAAAATACACCTATGCAGACGGCCAGGCACTTTTTGATAAAAATGCTCCATACAAACTAATTGACCGGACCGATGACTATTTTTTATTCCCTGAAAAAGATTATGAAATGGTGGGTGAGGTCAATAATGTTTGCTTCGTGGAGGGTTTGGTTTGGTTCAAAAACAAATGGTTTCTTTATTATGGAACAGGAGATTCAAAAATTGCTGTCGCCCTAAGTGAATCCGATGGAAATGTAAAGAATAAATAAAAGAAACTTTTAATATAAAAAGCTTAGAATCAAAATTGACAATGAAAATAAAATCAGCCGAATTCGTCATCAGTAATACAGATGTTTTTAAATGCCCAAAGGATAACTTACCGGAATATGCTTTTATAGGCAGGTCAAATGTTGGTAAATCTTCATTGATCAATATGCTTACCAATCATAAATCTTTGGCTAAAACCTCCGGTAAGCCCGGTAAAACACAATTGATCAACCACTTTATCATCAATAAAAACTGGTTTTTGGTAGATCTTCCGGGTTATGGTTATGCTTCAGTCTCAAAAGACAAAAGAAAATCATTCCAAAATTTCATCCGAGATTATTTTAACAAAAGAATGCAACTAGCCTGTACGTTCGTCTTGGTTGACAGCAGACATGCTCCGCAGAAAATTGATCTCGATTTTATGGAATTTCTTGGAACCAATGGTATTCCTTTTTGCATAGTATTTACAAAAGCCGATAAACTGAATAAATCTACCTTACCTAAAAATATTAAACTCTATAAAAAAGAGTTATTAAAAGCCTGGGAAGAATTACCTCCTTATTTTATTTCGTCATCTACAGACAAAACAGGGCGAGATGAGATCTTGAGTTTTATTCAAAATGTAAACGAAAGTATTGAGTAAAAGCAGGTTATTTAATCATTCCCTGCCTCATCCCATTGGCATTTCCATGCATTTCCTTCTGGTGAGCTGCAAACCATGATGGTTCTTCCAATTTATTCTCATAAATATAGGAAGCAATCTTAAGCATATCCTCTTCTTTGAAGGCTTGCTTTGGCATTAGTTCAAATTTATCCACAGCTCCTCGCATTAGCGCCTTTTCTTTCTCCGGATTCATGGTCCAGGAGATTATGGCATCAACAAATTCATCCTTGCTATCAAATCTCCTGCTATAACGCATTTTTACGGCTGCCATCGGAGGGGCAATTATTACATCGTGAGAAGATGAAACCGGACTATGACAGGCGTAACATTGATTCTTTAAGAGCTCATATCCTTCAGAAGACTGAGAGGTCAAAACATGAGACTGATTATCTTTTTCCTGACAGGATAATAAAAGTAATAAGCTAAAAAACAGATATATAAAGTTTTTCATTGGTGTACTATTTCTAAGAATATAAGACCCTAAAGTTACCATTTCTCTCGCTTAAAATTGATCAAAACTATGTGACTTGAGTCACCAAAATGAGCTGATCTTCAATAGAAAATGAAGGGAAATTTTATTTGTATTTTTGCTGTTTAGAGAATCCAATAATGCGCAGTACAAAAGATAATTTAGAAGTACTTTTCGAAGACAATCATTTGATCATTATCAATAAAAGAGTTGGTGATCTTGTCCAAGGAGACAAAACTGGAGACAAACCTCTGAGCGAGGTGGTCAAGGAATATATTGCTGAAAAATACGCAAAGCCGGGAAAAGTCTTTTTAGGTGTGGTGCACAGACTTGACAGACCGACTACCGGGATAGTTATTTTTGCGAAAACCAGTAAAGCATTGGAAAGATTGAATAAAATGCTCAGAGAAAAAACAATTGAAAAAATCTATTGGGCCTTGATTGAAGGAAATGCAGATCCCACAAAAGCGACACTCACACATTACTTAAGAAAAAATCCAAAAAACAATAAGTCAACGGCTTTTCCAAAAGAAACGCCAAATAGTAAAATGGCAACATTACACTATAAGTCCTTGCTGGAATTAGACAATTATACTTTGCTGGAGATCAACCTCGAAACAGGCCGGCACCACCAGATCAGATGTCAGCTTTCAGCGAGCGGTCATCCTATAAAGGGAGATTTAAAGTATGGGAGTAAAAGATCTAATTCTGATGGAGGCATCCATCTACACGCTGTTAAAATTGAATTTAATCATCCGGTAAAAAAGGAACCGGTATTAGTACAAGCACCCTTACCCGCTGAAAATCTATGGCAACTATGTGATTCCAAAGTAAAGAATTAAGGAATCAATCCCATATCCACCATTCGGCTTTCACACCAAAATAATAGCCCCATCTCCTACTTCCTGTGAATTCCAGATAAGGAGAATATAGAGATTCCATCGCATAATCGTTATACCTTGCCACAGAAACAACTGCCCTTAAATGAGGGCGAGCCCAAGTATCTCTTTGACCCGTTGGAACATATACAGGAGCAACACTAAATTTCAACATACTTGCCCAGGGATTATCACCATCTTTTCTTTGGGAATAATGCACCTCTGTTAATAAATGAAAATAATCTGAAAGGTAGTGTTCATTCCTAAAACCAACAGTAAAATCAAATTTTCGATTATATACTTCACGACCAAAAAAAGTTTTGGACAAACCATTCCCTTCTGCAGCTCCCTTACTGTGTGTAAGAATCACATATCCGTTTAGGGTGTATTTATCTGAAAAATTGAATACAGCATGATCTGTTACAGCAAGACTGTAAGCCCCTTTAAAATTCTTGGCAATGGTATCAGGCGCCCCAAAAGTAAGCCAAGTCTTAGACAGTCCCCCATCACCTCCATTTGCTATTCCTGTTCCGTAGCGAACAGAGAAATCATTAAAAGAATCCGGAAGCAATTTTTCAATTTGGTGCTGATGTTTTAAACCTAAAACAAAACCATAGTCAGAAGGAAAATTAAACTGCTGAGCAACTGAATCTATTTCAACTTCTCCATCAGCATCTGCCATTCTGTGTACCTCTCCTAACAGTGTGATACTGTTCTTATTATTTATTTCGATATCCTGCTCACCAACAAAGACAACTCTCTGCCTGAGTGCAGTACTCGGCGTACCGGTTTTAATATTCAAATAAAAATAAGGTGGTACTGTTGAGGTCGTATCTGTTGATGCTACAAAAACAGTAGAAAGTCTTGTGTTTTTAAATTCAACCCCAAACCCTTGTCCGGAATGATCATTAAAATAAAAATGATCTGCAATATGTATATCGGGCCCTCTGTATAAACGAGACCCGGCCCACAGGCTAACCCCGGAACCCTTAATGTTTCTTGCCTCCACATAGATCTCAGGCATGGCAAAAGCCAATCCTCCCAAGCTTGTGGAAGTGCTGTTACCAAAACTTGTCAGACTTGTAGTATAAAATGAAAATCTCAATTGTGCATAAATCAGGGTGCTATCACCTTCTTTGGGAACCCAATTAAAATTAGGAACCACTTCGAGATAATCCTGCTCTTCCAGTCTACCGCCAATACTACCCATATTATTGAGGTTGAGCCTACGCCCTATAGAACCGCCATTTTCAAAATTCCAATCTACACCAACCCTACCATAAGAGCCAACATTGACTCGCTTATTAGTTGGGATTTGATACATAATCTGACCAGACAGTTCAGTTGAAAAAAGTAAAAAAAATATGAGAACTGAGATAAGTCCCGAGAAAAACCCGGAAGAACTGGTTTGATTGGACATAATTGAGAGGTTAGTGAACCGAAGATACTCATTATGATTTTTTAAACAAAATTTTGAATCGTATAAAAAAAGGAGGTACTCGACCTCCTTTTTAAAATTAATTCAAAATAGGTCCTTTACCTTATAGGATGTAATTAGTACTTACAAAATTGGACTTATTGTTGTCAAGGATATCATTCAAAATATCCTTATTAAGTTGGTTGTTTTTTGAGGCAACAAGGGTTCTGATCGAAAAAGATCTTAGAGCAGCACGAACGCTAAGCGTACTCACTGCTGAATCCTTTCGGCCCACAAATGGATAAACATCAGGTCCTCTTTGACACTGACTATTGATATTTACCCTACAAACCTGATTTACTAGACTATCGATCAAGGGTGCAAGCGTATCAGCATTTTTACTGAATAAACTCACTTGTTGTCCGTAATTAGAATTCACGATAGAATCAATCGGTTCCTGAACATCCTTGAACGACAAAATTGGAACTACAGGTCCAAATTGCTCTTCATGGTATACATTCATCGATTCATCAACCGGATAAAGTACTGCAGGGAACACAAAACTATGATGGGAATCACCTCCTCCTTTATTGATCACCTCAGCACCTTTAGAAACCGCATCATCAATCAGTTCTTTGATATATTGTGGTTTTCCCGGTTCGGGAAGAGGAGTCAATTTTACGCCTTCCTCCCAGGGCAGACCATATTTTAATTCTGCTATTCTTTCAACAAACTTTTTATTGAAGGTTTCAACAATATTTTCGTGAACAAATATCACCTTTAAGGCTGTACATCGCTGACCATTATAAGACAGGGAGCCCAGTACACATTCCTCGACGGCGAGATCCATATCCGTATCAGGTAAAACAATTGCAGGGTTCTTTGCTTCCAGGCCCAAAACCAAACGCAATCTATTTTGCTTGGGGTGCTGACTTTGCAATGCATTTGCCGATTTACTATTTCCGATCAATGCCAATACCTCAACCCTTCCGGATTTTACAATTGGTGTGGCTACTTCTCTACCCCTTCCAAATAGAATATTTACAACCCCTTTTGGGAAAGCTTCAGCAAAAGCTTCTAACAATGGCGTGATCAAAATCACTCCAAATTTAGCCGGCTTAAAGACAGTTGTATTCCCCATGATTAAGGCAGGAATCAACAGACAAAAAGTCTCGTTTAAAGGGTAATTATATGGTCCGAGACAAAGCACAACTCCCAGCGGGCCTCTTCTTATTTGGGCATATACTTCACTGTGTAATTGCACTCGTGCACAATTACGATCCAATTCTTTAAGTTCATCAATTGTATCATAGATATAATCAACAGTTCGGTCAAACTCCTTTTGTGCATCCGGAAGTGTCTTACCAATTTCCCACATGATAAAATTGACTACTTCTTCTCTTTTGTGAGACATCAGTTTGGCGAATTTCTCCACACATTTAATGCGCTCCTCTACCTTCATTGTTGGCCAGTCACCTGTTCCATTGCTAAATGCATCATTGGCAGAATCTAAGGCCTCCATGGCATCTTTTTCACCCATCAGCGGCACTGTTCCCAGAAGTGTAGGTTTCATAACTCCATCCGTATCCGCAGTGTATACTGGGGAAAAGACTTCTGATGTTTTACCATTCCATTTTTTGATTTCGCCATTTAGCAAATAGGTATCATACTTTTTTTTAAGTGGAACCCTATATGCTTCCGGCACATTTTGATCTTTAAAAATCGATTTTATAGACATGTTGAGTATTTTTTTAGGTTATTTATATTTATTTATCTGAGATGATAATTACATTTTTTTATCTAAATATTGAACGAACTAATGACAGTTAATAACATATGCTCAAAATATTTTCCTCTTGTTATGTTAAATCTCGAGTTCAAAGTTGAGAGGACTTTTTCACTCTATTTCAACGAGGATAAACTTCGGACATATTTAATTTTTTCATTTAGAAAATAAAAACCATCGATTTCAATGTGATGAAACCGATGGTCAACTCAATTAAATAAGTTTATTTTCGATTCCTTCTTTACACTATTTTAATCATAGCTGTCATTGATTCTCTTAGTTCTGAACCAATAATTTCAACCGGATGATAGCGCAATTCTTCATTTATCGCGATCAACGCCTGATTGTCAACACCATTACCTTGACCTACTCCAAATGAAGTACCGATAACATCTGTATCAATACCTTTCATAAATTCTGTTAACAGCGGTTTACAAGCATGATCAAATAGGTAACAGCCGTATTCAGCTGTATCTGAAATGGTTGCATTCATTTCGTATAATTTTTTACGTGCAATGGTATTGGCGATCAATGGTGTTTCGTGTAATGATTCATAGTAGGCTGATTCATCAATGATTCCTGCATCGGTCATGGTCTCAAAAGCCAATTCAACTCCTGCTCTCACAAATGCCACCATCAATACCCCATTGTCAAAATATTCCTGTTCAGAAATATCAACATTCCCTGCAGCAGTCTTCTCAAAAGCAGTCTCTCCGGTTGCTGCTCTCCATGACAATAAGTTTTTATCATCATTTGCCCAGTCTTCCATCATGGTTTTTGAAAATTCTCCAGCCATGATATCGTCCATATGCTTATGGAATAAAGGCCTCATAATGTCTTTCAATTCTTCTGAAAGTGCATAAGCTTTGATCTTTGCCGGATTAGATAGTCTATCCATCATATTGGTGATTCCACCATGCTTTAAAGCCTCGGTAATAGTTTCCCAACCATATTGAATCAGTTTCGAAGCATAACCAGCATCAATACCTTTTTCAATCATTTTATCAAAACAAAGAATAGACCCTGTTTGTAAAACTCCACATAAAATAGTTTGCTCACCCATTAGGTCAGACTTTACTTCTGCAATAAAAGAGGATTCCAAAACTCCTGCTCTATCACCACCTGTTCCCACTGCATAAGCTTTTGCTTCTGCCAGACCTCTACCATCAGGATCATTTTCCGGATGTACTGCAATTAATGTCGGTACTCCAAAACCTCTTTTATACTCTTCTCTAACTTCAGATCCGGGACATTTTGGCGCCACCATGATTACGGTAAGATCTTTTCTGATTTGCATACCTTCCTCAACAATGTTGAAACCATGTGAATAAGCCAGAGTAGCACCTTGTTTCATCAAAGGCATTACCGCCTTTACTACAGAGGTGTGTTGTTTATCCGGTGTAAGATTACAAACCAAGTCAGCACCTGGAATCAATTGGTCATATGTACCTACAGTAAATCCGTTCTCTGATGCATTTTTAAACGATTGACGCTTATCCTTGATAGCGCCTTCTCTCAATGCATATGAGATATCCAATCCTGAATCTCTCATGTTCAAACCCTGATTTAAACCCTGAGCACCACAACCCACTATAACTACTTTTTTGTCTTTTAAAGCTGTGATCCCGTCAGAAAATTCAGCAGTATCCATGAACCTGCATTTTCCTAACTGCTCCAATTGCTCTCTCAATGAAAGAGTGTTAAAATAATTTGCCATTATTCTTTTGATTTATTTTTTAATTTAATTGTTTTCTTAATAATTCTGATATTTTCATTTCTTCCTTGGTCACTGAAATTCTTCCTGAACGAACAAACTGCATAATCCCATAGGAAGCGAGTTCATCGTATAAAGCATCAATTTCTTCTCTTCGTCCTGATTTCTCGATTACAAAGAATTCAGGAGAAACAGTGACGATCTGAGCGTTGCTGTTCTTGATGATATTCTGTATTTGACGTTCTTCAAAAAGAAGACTTGATTTGATCTTGAACAAGGCAGATTGTAAAAATATACACTCCTCGTTCGTATGATAGTAAGCTTTGATCACTTCTACCTGCTTTTCAATTTGACCAAGGATCTTTTTGACCTGCTCTTCCGTTACTTCAACAACAATAATGAACCTTGATACATGCTCTATTTCAGACCCTGATACCGTAAGGCTTTCAATATTTATATGTCTTTTCAAAAATATAGTTGCAATTCTGTTTAACAATCCAAGATTATTCTCAGAATAGACTGATATGGTATACTTTTCTGTATTCATGTTTTTTTATTTTAATCTGATGTCAGATACACTGGAACCTGTTGGAATCATAGGAAATACATTGTCTTCCATTTCTACACAAACTTCAAGAAAATAAGATTCTTTTGAAGCAACCATTTCCTGTATTGCTTGTGTAAGATCATTTCTTTCAGTTACCTTCCTTGCCTTGATACTATATCCTTCCACAATTTTTACAAAATCAGGATTTGTCATAATGGTAGAGGCATAACGACCATCAAAAAATAATTCCTGCCATTGACGCACCATTCCAAGAAACTGGTTATTTAAAACAACAATTTTTACCGGAACCTTGGTTTGTAGAATTGTACCTAATTCCTGGATGTTCATTTGAAAACCACCATCTCCAATAATGGCAACC
>JAAESS010000337.1 GCA_024229195.1 Flavobacteriales bacterium
ACAGGAACTGCTCACGCCCCGCATCATGTACCCAAAGAATATATAGAAAAATATAAAGGTAAATTCAAGTCTGGGTGGGATGCCTTGCGTCTGAAAACTCTAGAAAATCAAAAGAAATTAGGGATTGTTGATCAGAATACAGTACTCGCTGAAAAGGAATCATATATTGTGGATTGGGAAACACTCAGTCAAGAGGAGCGCATTGTTCACGAGAGAGAAATGGAAGTTGGGTCTGCTTTTATTGAGCACGCGGATGCACAAGTAATGAAAGTCATTGATGTAATTGATAACCTAGGAGAATTAGACAACACCTTCATTATTTATATTATGGGAGACAACGGGGCGAGTGCAGAGGGAACTATAAGCGGCTTGACCAATGTGAATTATTATTATAATAATGTTCTAGATAATACTGCATCTCACGTAAATGAAATTGATGATTTTGGGGGTAAGGAATATTATGGGATATATTCTTCAGGTTGGACAATTGCTGCATGTACACCATTTAAGTGGACCAAGCAGGTCGCTTCTGGAGGAGGGACTTTAGATGGAGCACTTATCAGTTATCCAAAAGGAATTGAGTCAAAGGGTGAAGTTCGTCATCAATTCCATCATTTAATAGATGTAGCCCCGACAATTTTAGAATTAGCTGGACTTCCAGAGCCAACTCATGTCAACGGATTTAAACAAATTCCAATGCAAGGAAAAAGTATGTCTTATTCTTTTGATAATGGAGATGCAAAGAGTAATCATACTACTCAATATTTTGAAGGTTTTGGGAATCGTTCGATTTATCACGACGGTTGGTATGCACAAGTAGTTCACAAAGCAGCCTGGGAGCAAAAACCACGACGTTCTTTTCAAGAGGATATTTGGGAGCTATACCATTTTGAAGAAGATTTTTCTATGAGTAATAACCTTGCAGAGGAAATGCCCGATAAATTGGAGGAAATGAAAAATCTTTTTGAAAAAGAGGCAATAGCAAATAATGTCTATCCCTTAGATGATCGTGTCGTAGAACGAATCAATCCGGCACTTGCAGGGCGTCCCGATTTGATGTTTGGAAGAACAGAATTGACCGTATATCCTGGTATGGATCACCTATTTGAAAATGTTTTCATAAATACTAAAAATAGCAGTTTTACTATTGAGTCTGATTTAGAAGTTGATCAAAAAGCGGAAGGAGTTATTCTGGCAATGGGTGGTCGATTTGGAGGCTATAGTCTTTATGCACAAGATGGGAAATTACGATTTGTATATAATTATTTAGGTGACGAATATTTCGAAATTAATTCCAAAACGGTATTGAAGCCGGGAGCTCAAAAAATAACGGCTGAATTTAAATATGACGGCGATGGAGTCGGAAAAGGCGGTATGATCACTCTGAAAGTAGACGGTGAATCAATTGCTAGCGGAAGGGTTGATAAAACAATGCCTTTTGTTTATTCTACTGCGGAAGGTGCTTCCGTAGGATGGGATGACTCTAGTCCGGTCAGCAAAAATTACAAAGCTGGAAAATCAAATTCCTTTAACGGAACAATAGATCATGTGAAGATTTCATTGCAGAAGTAGAAATGTTTTAAAAATATGAATGATATGACTAACAGAATTAGTAAGAATTTCGGATTAATTAAAATTGATCACCACGGTTGTGCAATCTATTTTTTGGGAGGTGAA
>JAAESS010000338.1 GCA_024229195.1 Flavobacteriales bacterium
ATCATTCCCGGGGTCATCACTATGCCCTTTTACCCAATGCCAGTTCACGCTGTATTTTTGATTAAGGGTATCCAGCTGCTTCCAGAGCTCGACGTTTTTTACTGGCTTTTTGCCAGATGTTTTCCATCCTCTTGATTTCCAGCCATCAATCCAATCATTTATGCCCTGAATAACATACTTAGAATCTGTATATAAATCGATCGTTTTTTCAGATGCTTTTACTGCCTCTAAGGCCCTAATAGCTGCAGTCAATTCCATTTTATTATTGGTTGTATTTAACTCTGAGCCTTTTAATTTTTTATCATGATCTTTATAACGAAGCCATACTCCCCAGCCACCAACTCCTGGGTTACCTCTGCATCCACCGTCTGTATAAATTAAAATATTTTCCATTAGTTATTTGTCCACATTTATTTGGAACCAATATTCAAGCAATGCTAAGTGCCATAGCCTAGATCCATTTAATGCAGTCATATAATCTCTTGGAGAGTTAATTACTTGATTGATATATTTTTTATCAAAAACTCCTCTATTTCTGCATGCTTGAGAGAGAAGTATATCAGACATAAATTCCAAAAATTCACCCTGAATATACTTCAAAGCTGGCATTGGAAAATACCCTTTTTTTCTGTCAATCACAGAATCTGGCAAGAGCCCCCTAGAAATATTTTTTAATGGATATTTTCCCTCTTCTCTCATTTTGAGGCTGGGAGGAATAGATAATGCCCATTCGACCAGCTCTGTATCCATGAAAGGAACTCTTGCCTCTAATCCCCATGCCATAGTCATATTGTCAACTCGTTTAACCGGATCATC
>JAAESS010000339.1 GCA_024229195.1 Flavobacteriales bacterium
CCGGTTTTGAAAGCAATGGAGAGGCCAAGGTATTTAGCAGTGAATTCAATTTTTCAGAAGAAAAATACTTTGTAAATACGGATGTGATATACAGAAAATCAGGCAATTACAGTGCAGGGGGAAATACTGAAGTACTTTTCTCTCAGTATGAAAAATTCAATATTTCTGCAACTGGTGGTTATAAGACGAGTGAAAAAGGTGCGGTGATTGGTTCATTGATCTATGACAGAGCCAATGATGTTGGTTATCCTGCATTAACGATGGATGTATCATTGGCAAGAGCGGTAATAGGTTCATTAGCATATGAACACAAAGAACTCACTGATGACATCAGCCGATGGGAAAGTAAATTATACCTTAATTCGATCAAGCATGTGATGGATGATACCAACAGACCTGATGTTCCTATACATATGGATATGCCTGGTTGGAGCGATACTTACGGATTTTATTCAAAAATGAATATGCAGAAAGAGAAACATCAACTCCTGCTCAACTTTAATGGATACTACAATAAGTCATTAGCCGAAATGACCATGTACCCGGAAGATCCAGATGAAAATTTGATGTTTATGTTGACTTGGCCAGATGTAAGAACATTACATACAGGAATTTATGCAGAGGATTCATTTGCTGTAAAAGAAAATGGAACCCTCAAATTTAGTAGTCGACTCGCTTTTCAGCACGAAAAGATCGCAGATGAATTCGGATTGAACAGTTTAAAAATATTTTACCCTGACATGGATGATAGTCAAAACCGATTCCTTGTCAATCTCTCTGCGGAATATAGTATTCAAAATGAGCACGGCAAATGGGCATTATCCGGAGGATATGGTCAAAGAGCTCCTTCGGTTTCTGAGGCATATGGATTTTTTCTTTACAATAGCTATGACAACTTCGATTATATTGGAAATCCTTATTTAGAAAATGAAAAATCAGCAGAGATCAATGCCAGTTTTAACTATGATATCAATAAGTTTAATATTGGTGCTGAAGCAAGCTATTTTTATATGCCGGACTATATTATAGGAGAAATAGACTCGGATCTTAGCCCAATGACCATTGGAGCTGAGGGTGTCAAGATCTATACAGCCTTGAATTATGCGAGTATTGTAAATACGGGTGTGAACATGAGCTGTCAATTTTTAAAGGGATTCACGCTTGCCGCAAATGCCGCTTATAATCTCGGCCAGGACGATAAGGGTAATAATTTACCACAGATCAGTCCGGTGCAGTATGGAAGCAGTTTGTCATATAAAAAGGGAATGTTCGATGCAGCCTTTTTAATGAAGGGAGCAACTGAACAAACCAATTATGGAGAAGATTACGGAGAAAACCCATCAGATGCTTATACTATTTTTAATATGAATATCGGTTCGAGTTTTTATTTTGGAAGCCAAAAATTGATTGCAAAAGCGGGTGTTGAAAATATATTTGATGTATTTTATTCTACCTATGCTGATTGGAACGGAATCCCTCGCAAGGGACGTAACATCTTTTTAAATTTATCTTATATAATTAAATAATTTTTTCATCAAAATATTCATTATTTTTAAAGAGCTTGAAAAAGTCCAGTTTGCCGGATTTTAAAGCAATAATTTTATTTAAACTTTAAAAATTAATGATATGAAAATTACATATTTGGGGCATGCTGCTCTGGCCATAGAATTAGGGGATACCCACATTATTGTTGATCCGTTTATCAGTCCTAACGAATTAGCCAAAGACATCAATATCAATGAACTTAAGGCAGATTATATTTTAATTACCCATGCCCATCAGGATCATATTGTTGATGTAGAGGCTATTGCCAAGAATACAGGAGCTAAAATCGTATCTAATTTTGAGATCGTAACACATTACGGAAATCTTGGTCTGGAGGGACATCCAATGAATCACGGTGGAAGCTGGCAATTTGATTTTGGAAGATTGACATATACCAATGCAATTCATACCAGTTCATTTCCGGATGGTAGCTATGGTGGACAACCTGGCGGATTTATACTTGAAACTTCAGAGGGTAATTTATATATCGCAGGAGATACTGCCTTAACAATGGATATGAAACTTATTCCGATGCAGTGTAAGATTGATCTGGCGGTACTTCCGATAGGTGATAATTTTACCATGGGCATAGAAAGCGCAGTCATAGCCGCTGACTTTATCGAATGTAAAAATATTATTGGTTATCACTACGATACATTTGGTTATATCATCATTGACCATGATGACGCACAAGCTGCCTTTAGCAAAGCAGGGAAAGACTTAACATTATTGCCCATAGGAGATTCATTGACCTTGTAAATTGTCAATTATTTTGTAACTTAAATAGATCCAAAATCAAGTAAAATGAAATATTCAAATGAGGTAGTGATCAACCTGCCTCTTGAAAAGGTAATCACTCTGTTTGACAGTGAAGAAAACTTATTCAAGTGGCAACCGGAATTATTAAGTTTGGAACACCTTTCTGGAGAAAAAGGAAAGAAGGGCCCCAAAACTGCCTGTTGGCGCTCAGATTCTCATTTTAAGTTTAGTGGTTTTATGAAATTGATGGGCCTTTTTATGCCCGGAGCCTTTAAAAAACAATCTCAACAGTCACTAGACCGGTTTAAGGCTTTTGCAGAATCAAGCGCTGCATAGCGTATCACCTTTAATTCTGAATCTATGGAAGCAAATATGGTAGGTTGGTTTGAAATTCCCGTAGTGGATAAGACCAGAGCTCAACAATTTTATTAAAATATATTTGATATTGAGATTCATATTGTTGAATTGGGTGAGACCACCATGGGATGGTTTCCTTTTCCAAAAGATCCAAAGGCCAGAGGAGCAGGCGGATCCTTGATCCAGAACACTGCGCATTATATGCCTTCAGATAATGGAACACTGATCTATTTTTTCTTCGGCTGAGATCACTCTTGAATTGGATAGAGTAAAAGAAGCTGGTGGCCAGGTTTTAAAGGAAAAAACAATGATCAGTGAAGATATAGGATACATGGCGCTCTTTCTTTTTAGAAAAAGGATATTTATTTAGTTCCAAAACAAAGAATAGAGAACTACTAATATGATCATTACAGCAAAAGCCCCAATATTAAACTCTGGGCTAGTTTTGAACAATTCTTTACTGATAGGAATGGCTTTGTCATCATCCTTGCCTTTATTTTGAAATAAGCTGACAGCTACAATTACCAAACCTGTTAAGATGGCCGTATACCCCATTTGATCCATCCATGGAAGGTCAAGAAATATCGGGCTGTTTGACCAGCTTTTAGGAGCTACTTTAAAATACATAGCTATTGGGATGGAAGCCAGTGCCCCAATAATAGCGGCTTTATTGGTTGTTTTTTTCCAGAAAAGCCCCAGCATAAACACAGCGAGGATACCAGGACTTACTATGCCTGTATATTCCTGAATAAATTGAAAGGCCTGATCGATACCTCCTAATAAAGGAGCCATGATACATGCGATGATCAATGCAACTGCAGCAGAAATTCTACCTGTATTTACAGTCGCTTTATTACTTGCATTCTTATTGATATATTGTTTGTAGATGTCCATTGTAAAAATTGTTGAGGTTGAATTCAACATGGAGGCTAATGAAGACACAATAGCTGCAGCTAAAGCGGCAAATGCAACTCCTTTCAAACCGGTTGGAAGAAACTGAAGCAACCAGGGATAGGCTTTGTCAGCTTGTTCCGGTGAAGGTAAATTTTGGAGTCCGGCATCACCAAGTCTTGCCAATATTTCAGGATCATTGACCATCACATAAGCTGCAATTCCGGGAATCACTACGATTAGTGGAATGATCAATTTCAGACATGCTGCCAATAAAATTCCCTTTTGAGATTCCTTTAAGGACTTAGCGGCTAAAGTTCTTTGGATGATATACTGATTGAATCCCCAGTAATAAATGTTGGCGACCCAGAGCCCTCCGACCAATACTCCGATACCAGGAAGATTATCATATTCAGGATTCGATTTATCGAGGATCATTGCAAAACGATCCGGAGCTGCTTCATAGATAATTCTAAACCCCTCAAGTTGTCCGGCTCCACCTGATACAGTATCCAAAGCCAGATAGGTTGTAAACAATCCTCCTAAGACAAGAAAAATGACCTGGATTACATCTGTCCAGGCTACAGCCGATAATCCGCCATAAAGCGAATAGGCAGCGGCAAAAAGCGCCAATCCGAATACACCATAGATCATAGGAATACCCATGATCGTTTCGAGAGCCAGAGAGCCCAAATAAAGTACTGAAGCCAGATTTACAAATACATACAGTGCAATCCAAAAGACGGCTAAAATAGTTTTTAAATTGGTAGAATAGCGATGTTCGACGAACTCAGGAATTGTGTATAAACCTTTTTCGATAAATATGGGTAGAAAATATTTACCCACTAAAATAAGGGTAATGGCTGCCATCCACTCGTAAGAAGCAATAGCCAGGCCAAGTGCAAAGCCGGAACCTGACATCCCAATGAATTGTTCAGCAGAGATATTCGCAGCGATCAAGGAAGCTCCAATAGCCCACCAGGGTAATGATTTACCGGCTAAAAAATAATCTTCAGCGTTTTTTTCATGCCCTTTTTTATCTCTTGATACCCATAAACCAACACCGAGAATTAGTAAGGCATAGCCTATAAAAATGACATAATCGAGCAATTCAAAATTTGAATTCATATTGGTTTGATCTTATTGAGTTTAAACTTAGTCAATTTTGAGCAATATTGAAGAAATAGAATGAGATGATTGCTCTGAATCAATCATATAGATCTTATCAATTTGATTTATTTGGTGATTTGGCATATTTAGAAACTTATTCAGATAATTAAAATAACAAGCAAGAGTCGAAAGAGAAGCGATCGTAATTATAAAAGAAAAGAGATCAGTGATCATTTTTTTTATATGGAAAATGAGATGGGAGCATTATTGTTTGAAATTGTATCTTTGAAATTAGTCAAAAATTCAATCGATTTATGAAGTTTAATATACTTACGATCACTGTTATTTTATGTGTGCCATTTTTACTTTCTGGGCAGTCAGTTGATTTTTCAACACTAAAAAATCTTAAGATTCGCAATGTCGGTCCTGCCAATATGAGCGGAAGAATTACAGCGATTGATGCGGTTCAGAACAATCCAAAAATCATCTATGTAGGAGCAGCATCTGGAGGTGTATGGAAATCGGAAAATGGGGGCTCTGCCTGGATACCTGTTTTTGATCAACAAGCTACTCAAAACATAGGAGCATTGGCTATACAACAAAGTGACCCCAATGTAATTTGGGTTGGAACCGGTGAAGGGAACCCTCGGAATTCTATGAATCTTGGGATGGGTATTTTTAAAAGTGTAGATGCAGGTAAAACATGGAAATATATGGGCCTGGAAGCAACAAAAACCATACACAGGATCATTATAGATCCTAAGGATCCCAATACAGTCTATGTGGGATCCATGGGTGATCCTTTTAGTCCAAATGAACATAGAGGGCTTTACAAATCCTCGGATGGGGGAGAACATTGGGAAAAGATATTATTCACAAATCAAAAATCAGGAATTGCTGATCTGGTGATGGATCCGAATAACAGTAACAAGCTTTTTGCAGCCATGTATGAACATGAGAGAACACCTTATTATTTTAACTCCGGAGGTCAGGGTTCAGGCTTGTATGTTACTCTTGATGGAGGAAATCAATGGAAGCAATTAGGTTCAGAGGATGGTCTGCCATCTGGAATTTTGGGGCGAATTGGAATTGCAGTTGCACCCTCGGATACTAGTCGTATTTATGCGAAGATAGAGGCAGAAAAAAATGCTTTATACAGAAGTGATGATAGCGGATCCTCATGGTATTTGATCAATGATAATTCAAAATTTACAAATAACAGACCGTTTTACTTTCAGGATTTAGCAGTAGATACAAAAGATCCAGACCGTTTGTATAATATTTATCAACCCCTAAGTTTAAGTTATGATGGAGGAAAATCATTTGACTCGGTCCCCATGATACCTGCTGATGAAACCAAAGGAATTCATGCTGATTTTCATGCATTTTGGGTGAATCCTGATGATGAAAAGCATTTTATTATTGGTGGAGACGGTGGACTGGGTATCACCTATGATCATGGCAGGAGTTGGTATTTTCCTGAAACAATTCCGGTTGCACAATTCTACCATATTGGAGTCGACCATGACCTGCCCTTTAATGTTTATGGAGGGATGCAGGATAACGGGAACTGGTCAGGGCCGGCATATACATGGAAAAGAGGTGGTATAAGAACTTTATACTGGCAATATTTGGTTGGTGGAGATGGGTTTGATATTTCTCCTGATTTGACAAATTCGAGGTTTGGTTATGGTTCCTCTCAAAATGGGAATTTGTATCAATATGACAAGCTAACCGGTTATTATGTAAGTATTCAGCCTCCTGCTCCAGATCAGGAAACGGTTTTACGCTATAATTGGAATGCAGGTTTTGCCAAAGATCCCTTCGATTCGAATAAAGCTTATTACGGCTCTCAATTTGTGCATGTTACAAATGACAAAGGAGCTAGTTGGGATGTGATCTCACCGGACCTCACCACAAATAATCCGGCACATCAAAAAGGGGACTACGGAGGTTTGACCTTGGATATTTCGGGGGCTGAAATATACAATAGTATTTTGACCATAGCCCCGAGCCCAATTGAAAAAAATATTATTTGGGTGGGTACTGATGACGGCCAGGTGCAATTGACAAATGATGGTGGGAAAACATGGAATAACCTTAGTGTGAATGTCAAAGAAATGCCGCATGAGGCTTGGATCACTCAGATCATCGCATCTCGTTATGATGCCTCAAAAGCCTGGATGGTAGTCAATAATTATAGAAAAGGTGATTATGATCCATATTTGTTTAAAACAGAAGATTTTGGTAAAACTTGGCAGCGTTAC
>JAAESS010000340.1 GCA_024229195.1 Flavobacteriales bacterium
GTCTTCTAAATAATAAATACCGCGATGTTCTTTTTTCTCGCCTTGACGACCAGAGATTTCCGCCGAAAAAAGAAAGTCTGGACGCAATAAAATCGACATAGTTGATAAATTTGGATCAACATCTTGCCCAGAAATGGTATTCGAGCGCCAAATGCCCGCCAAGTTATCGGGGGCTAATTTTGTAAATCTTGCGCCATCTAATAAAAACTGATTATAACTCAACTGATAAGTGTGCTGCTGAATAGGCTCACCTTCCGCTCGGAAAATTAATGACGTATCATCGATATCGTATTCACCTTTCCATTTATCAACATGACCATCGTGATGCAATAAACGAATAGAAAAATCGTAATTGGATGAAAACGTCAAATTCATCGCACGATAACCTTCTTTTTTATCGTCGTTATTCGGATTTACCCAATACCAATTCCCAATTAAAAGTGGGTAATCAAACTCGGTAATATCAATTTCATTTGTGCTGGTGGCAAAGCTGTTAAATGAATAAGGTGAAACAAGCAAAATTAAAAACAACCAGCATTTA
>JAAESS010000341.1 GCA_024229195.1 Flavobacteriales bacterium
AAAACTGTAGTTGCATCAAGGTGTGCAAATGTAGTTGCAGGAGCAGGGTCTGTAAGATCATCTGCAGGAACATATACTGCTTGAACAGAAGTAATAGATCCTTTCTTAGTAGATGTTATTCTTTCCTGCATTGTCCCCATTTCTGTTGCCAATGTGGGTTGATATCCAACTGCTGAAGGCATTCTTCCAAGTAATGCAGAAACTTCAGAACCGGCTTGTGTAAATCTAAATATATTATCTACGAAAAATAAAACATCTTTTCCTTGACCATCTCCAGCTCCATCACGGAAATATTCAGCTACAGTCAATCCTGAGAGAGCTACTCTTGCTCTAGCTCCAGGAGGTTCATTCATTTGACCAAAAATAAATGTTGCTTTTGATTCTTTTAATGCTTTTTTATCAACTTTACTTAGATCCCATTTGCCTTCCTCCATTGATTTCATAAAATCTTTACCATATGTAATAATTCCAGATTCTAACATTTCACGAAGCAGATCATTTCCTTCACGAGTCCTTTCTCCTACACCAGCAAATACGGAAAGACCACCATGGCCTTTAGCAATATTATTGATTAATTCTTGTATGAGTACAGTTTTCCCAACACCAGCTCCTCCAAACAATCCAATTTTACCTCCTTTTGCATATGGCTCAATAAGATCAATAACTTTAATCCCAGTAAAAAGCACTTCAGTAGAGGTTGATAAATCTTCAAATTTTGGAGCTTCTCTATGTATAGCTAGGCCGTCATCTCCAGTTTTAGGTAAATCACCAATGCCGTCAATTGAATCTCCAATAACATTAAATAATCTCCCATTAATTTCTTTTCCAATAGGCATTTTAATTGGATTGCCAGTTGCTTTTACTAGAGTTCCTCTGCTTATTCCATCTGAGGAATCCATAGCTATGGTCCTAACAATATTTTCTCCAATATGAGATTGAACTTCAAGTACTAATATTGTTCCGTCAGACTTTTCAATTTCTAAGGAATCATAAATTTTTGGAAGCCCTTTATCTGAATCAAATTCAACATCAATTACTGGACCGACTATTTGCGAAATTTTACCTGAAATCATATTGGTATTTTGTATTTAAAAAATTAAAAAAGATTGATCATGCAA
>JAAESS010000342.1 GCA_024229195.1 Flavobacteriales bacterium
GTGACCGACAGAATGTTAGAAATGTTTAAAAAGAAAAAATAATGGAATATATATTCAGTCTTGAGTTGATCTATTTGGTCGCATCGGTTACTTATATTTTAGGATTAAAAATGTTAGGTCATCCTGAAACGGCACGTAAAGGAAATTTAATTGCGGCTTTTGGTATGACCCTTGCTATTCTGGGTACTATTTTCTTACATCAGGGAACAGTTGATCCCCTTATTTATTCTTTAATTGGTGCTGCAATTGTTATTGGTACCCTTATTGGCTGGGGCGTCGCAAAAAAAGTTGATATGACCAAAATGCCTGAACTAGTGTCACTTTTCAATGGTATGGGAGGTGCAAGTGCCGCTATTATTGGTTTGATCGAATTCAGTCATTATGTAGGAGATCAATTGTCAATTGCAACGATTATTGCAGGACTTGTGATCGGTAGTATCTCATTCTCGGGCAGTATGATCGCATGGGCCAAATTGAACGGAACCTTAAATAAACCGATTCGTCTACCCTCCTATAATATCCTGAATAATATTATTCTATTGGCGATAGTTAGTTTTGGTATTTTTATAACCTGTAGTAATTCGGGCAGTCAAGCTTACCTATATCTCATATTCTTTGGGGCTTTGGCCTATGGAGTATTATTTGTAATGCCTATTGGTGGTGCAGATATGCCTGTTGTTATTTCCTTACTGAATTCGTTTACCGGATTAGCGGCGGCTTTTGCCGGTTTCTTATACGGAAATATGGTGATGCTTACAGGTGGAATTTTAGTAGGCTCAGCTGGTACGATACTTACATTTGCCATGTGTGATGCCATGAACAGACCTTTAGCAAGTGTCATATTTGGTGCTTTTGGAGAAGGAGCTGCAGATCTGGAATCATCTCAAAAATCTCAGGGAGGAAGTATTAAAAAAACAACTCCAAGTGACGCTGCAATTCTAATGAATTATGCCAATAGGGTTATTATTGTTCCCGGCTACGGTCTGGCAGTTGCCCAAGCCCAACATGTGATTCATGAACTTGAGATATTACTTGAGAAAAAGGGTGTTGAAGTCAAATATGCCATTCATCCGGTGGCAGGTCGTATGCCTGGTCATATGAATGTGCTGTTGGCTGAAACCAACGTTGACTATGATAAACTCGTTGAGATGGAAGATATCAATTCAGAGTTTCAAAATACAGACGCTGTATTGGTTGTTGGAGCAAATGATGTTGTAAATCCGGCTGCGCATAATGATCCTGCGAGCCCTATTTATGGTATGCCCATTCTGGATGTTGAAAATGCGAAAAGCATCATTATCAATAAGCGAAGTATGAACCCGGGTTATGCGGGAATTGAAAATGAATTATTCTTTAACCAGAAAACTTCAATGCTTTTTGGTGACGCTAAAGATGTATTGACCAAACTTGTCCATGAATTAAAAAATATGTAGCTCATTTTATGCTGAAATACTGCCTTTTACAGAACAATAAAATTATAGCCAAATTCTTTCTACTCGTTAAATCTTGATTATATTTGTTGAAAAGATTTTGTAATGAGGTTTATCAAAGGTGATAAAGAATTAGAACATGTTCTTTCGATTAAACATAAGGCACTTAGGGTTAATTTGAATGAACATATTTATGGAACGTTTGCCGAGATAGGTGCAGGTCAGGAAACGGTTCGTCATTTTTTTAGAGCAGGTGGTGCTTCAGGTACCATTGCAAAGGCCATGTCTGCATATGACAAAGATTTCTCGGATGCCATCTATGGTATTGAGAGTGATAAACGTTATGTAACTGAGTCCCGTCTCAGAAAAATGCTGCGTCACGAAGTAGAACTTATTGAAGATCGTCTAAACCGAGATAAGCACCCCAATAAAATCTTCTTTTCTTATGCCAACACCGTAACCACCATTGATTTTGCAAAAAATTTCAAAGGACACGGATGGGTAGGTATACGTTTTCAAATGGACGCGTTAGAAGATTATAACGAAATCGTACTGCATGTTCGTTTCAAGCAAACAGATTCCAAATTACAACAAGAAACACTTGGTATTTTAGGAGCAAATCTGATCTATGGTGCTTTTTATTTGAACGATAGTCCAAAGGACCTTCTGAAATCCTTTTATGACAATATTGATACAGATACCATAGAAGTTGATATGGTCGACTTTACAGGCCCGAGATTTATGTATGTTGACAACCGTTTGATGAGTTTACATCTGTTGAAAAACGGTATGACCAACGCGGTGATGTTCGGACCAGATGGAAATAACCTTCTTCCTGCGCAACAACTCTATAAAAAAAATATCCTTGCCTTAAGAGGAAGTTACAGACCCGTAACCAGGGTAAATATGGAAATTTATGAGGAAGCTAAAAAGATGTTCTTTTCTGATAAACGTGTTACAGAAAAAAATACACACGTGATCTTTGAGATTACCTTGGCAAACCTAAGATCTGAGGGTAAAATCAATGAAAGAGATTTTCTGGATAGAGCAGAATTATTATGTTCTCTCGGACAAACTGTAATGATCACAAATTTCCAGGAGTATTACAAGTTAGTTGATTATTTCTCTGAATTTACCAAAGCCAGAATGGGATTGGCCATGGGTGTGTACAATTTGATACAGATATTCGATGAGAAATACTATAGAGATCTGAGTGGTGGTGTACTTGAAGCCTTTGGAAAATTATTCTATAAAGACCTTAAAGTATACCTATATCCTCTGAAAGATCTTGAGAGCGGAGAGATCATCACCAGTGCGAACCTCAAGGTGCATCCCAGAATGAAAGAACTGTATAAATATTTTAAATTCAACGGCAGGATAGCTGATATTATGAAATTTGATCCTGATATTCTAGAGATTTTCTCAAGAAAGGCGTTCAAATTGATCGCTAATGGTGAAGATGGCTGGGAGGAGATGTTACCCGAAGGTGTAGCCAAAATTATCAAAGACAAGCGATTATTTGGTTACAGTAAGAGAAAACACGAAAGGAAAAATAAAATAAAATAAAAAAAAGGGACGATTCAAATCGTCCCTTTTTTATTTCTATAGAATCTGAGCACTGTGGTCTTTTGTCTTTACCTTGGTGATTACATCTTCAATTTTACCTTCCTCATCAATTACAAAGGTTGTCCGGTAAATGCCATCATATTCTCTACCCATAAACTTTTTGGGTCCCCAAACACCATAAGCCATAATCACTTCTTTATCTTCATCCGCCAATAAACTATAGGGTAATTCCTGTTTCGTACTGAAATTCATTTGCCTCTTTTCCGAATCAGCACTTACTCCTAATATTTCATAACCCTTGTTTTGAAATGTGTGATAGTTGTCTCTGAGGTTACATGCCTCCGCGGTACATCCGGGAGTACTAGCTTTGGGATAAAAAAATAAAACTACCTTTTTACCTTTAAAATCTTCTAAATTAATTATTTTTCCGTGTTGATCCTTCACTGAGAATGCTGGGGCCTTATCCCCTATTTTTAATGTTGTCATTATTTGTATTTTTACCAAAAATAATCAAAAAATGACTAAAAAGGAAAAGGTACAGTTCGTTATTGACACATTAGAATCACTTTATCCGCAACCACCAATCCCTCTAGAGCATAAAGATCCTTATACCTTACTCATTGCTGTTCTCTTATCGGCCCAGAGTACTGACGCCAGAGTAAACATCATTACACCTCTTCTCTTCGAAAAGGCTGACAATCCATTTGACATGATCAAATTGAGTGTAGAAGAAATTCGGGAGATTATAAAACCAGTAGGCTTATCCCCTATGAAATCGAAAGGTATTTATGGTCTCTCTCATATCTTGATCGACAAGTACAACGGCCAGGTCCCTGACCAAATTGAGCTTTTGGAGGAACTTCCTGCAGTCGGACATAAAACTGCTTCAGTAGTAATGAGTCAGGCTTTTGGAGTTCCAAGTTTCCCTGTTGACACTCATATTCACAGGTTGATGTACCGATGGAATCTGAGTACAGGTAAAAATGTAGTAAAAACCGAAAAAGATGCCAGACGATTATTTCCTGAATCATTATGGAATAAACTGCATTTACAAATTATCTTCTATGGACGTGAATACTCTCCTGCAAGAGGATGGAATTTAGATAAGGATGTGATTACAAAAACAATTGGAAGAAAACATTTAAAATAAAAAAAGCCCCTAACATACGATTAGGAGCTTTTTCCGATTAATTCAAATGAAACATTAAGCTTTCTTTTTCCGTCTTGACCGCTTTGATCGATTTCGAATAATTTAGTAAAAATGAAATCGTTTCTGTTTTTGGATCAAGTTTTTCTTTGAAGAATCTTTCAGTGTAAAGTTTTGCCATAAATCTCTTAATTTTTTAGGGATTAATAAGATAACGGACAAAAATGAACATTATTGTACAAAGATTAAAAAAAATTAAATTTTTATTAGTTTGTTAAAATAATATTATTGTTGTCTATCATTTTTCTCAAGTTGATCAAGGCGTACCTCATTCTACCCAAAGCTGTGTTTATACTCACATTTGTTTGTTCAGAAATTTCCTTGAAACTCATATCTCTAAAAATTCTCATCATAAGAACCTCTCTTTGATCATCTGGTAATTCATCAACCAATTTTCTAACATCGTCATGAATTTGATTCTTAATGATCTTTCCCTCTGCATCTAAAGACTTGTCACTCAATACTGAAAAAATATCAAATTCATCTGTGTTTTGAAAAGTTGGCATTCTGTTTCCTTTTCTAAAGAAGTCGATAATAAGGTTATGAGCGATTCTCATCGTCCAAGGTAAAAATTTACCTTCCTCATTGTATTTACCCATCTTTAAAGTATTGATCACTTTAATGAAAGTATCCTGAAAAATGTCGTCAGCAACATCTCTGTCTTGTACTTTTGAATAAATAAAACTGAAAATTCTTTGTTTGTGACGCAGGATTAAGATTTCTAAACATCTTTCATTTCCTGCAATGTAGTTACTAACTAAGACGGCATCGTCTAATTTCTGATTTTGCATAATTCCCCTTTTTTAAAATGAAACCTTAATACTATTCGGTTTCTAGTTATTATTGTTATGAAAAGTAGAACTATACTATATACAGAAATTTTAAATTAATAAATCGTTAGGGGAGACTAGTTTTCTTTCATAAGTCTCGGGACAAATATAAAAACAAATTTTTCTTATAAACAAATTTTTTTGTAAAATATTTTATTTTTTTTAACATTTATATGCTTTTTTTTAACAAAAAAACCTTCTTATCTTTGTAAAATAATCAAATAAAAACATCTGTAACTACTTGAAAAACAATAATTTTAAAGACTTTATCTCGATTAGAGGCGCATCTTTACACAACTTAAAGAATTTAGACGTAAAAATTCCAAGAAATAAGCTCGTTGTGCTTACCGGATTGTCGGGATCTGGTAAATCCAGCCTTGCTTTTGACACGCTTTATGCCGAAGGTCAGCGACGATATGTGGAAAGTTTGTCCTCATATGCAAGACAATTCATGGGAAAATTGAATAAGCCAAAGGTAACCTCCATTAAAGGGATCTCCCCTGCCATTGCTATCGAACAAAAAGTAAATAGTACCAATCCCAGATCAACAGTTGGTACAACGACTGAAATTTATGATTATTTAAAATTATTATATGCCCGAATAGGAAGAACTTATTCACCAATTTCGGGTGATGAGGTAAAAAAAGATTCGGTATCAGATGTGCTGGACCATATCAAAAATATCAAGACAGGCACTAAATTGCTGCTGCTATCCCCCGTACATATGGATAAGAAGAAAGACGTAAGCACTGTTATTAAAATTCTTAAGCAACAAGGGTTCTCGCGTTTAATGGTGGATGAAAAGGCAATTCGCATTGATGATTTTACAGATAAAAAAAATCAGAAAATTTGGCTGATCGTTGACAGAATTGTCGTGCAAAAGGATGAGGATTTTTTCAATAGGGTTGCAGACTCAGTGCAAACTGCATTTTATGAAGGAAAGGGTGAATGCATCTTACAAATGGTCGAATCAGGAGAAAAGGTATTATTTAGTAATAAATTTGAAAAAGACGGGATGACCTTTCTTGATCCCAATATCCACTTCTTTAGTTTTAATAATCCTTATGGTGCCTGCAACAAATGTGAAGGCTATGGAAATATCATTGGCATTGATAAGGATCTGGTGATTCCAAATACCTCCCTTTCTATTTATGATGATGCGATCCTCCCTTGGAAAAGTGATTCATTTAGGCCCTACAAAGATGATCTGATTTTAAATGCATATAAATTTGATTTCCCAATTCATAAACCCGTTTATGAATTGACTGAGGAGCAATTTGAATTACTTTGGACAGGAAATAAACATTTCAATGGCTTACATGATTTCTTTAAACACCTCGAAGAAAAGAGTTATAAAATTCAATATCGAGTCATGCTGTCCAGATACAGGGGTAAAACAAAATGTAACAGTTGTCAAGGCAAAAGACTACGAACGGAAGCGACATATGTCAAGGTTCATGGTAAGGACATCACAGAACTTGTTGACCTTCCGATAGGTGAAGTTCTTTCTTTTTTCGAACAATTAGAGCTTTCTGATACTGAAAGTGCCATTGCTCGTCGTTTGTTGATCGAAATCAGAAACCGCTTAGAATTTTTAATTGATGTAGGGTTGAACTACCTCAGTTTAAATAGAAATTCCAATACACTTTCAGGAGGAGAAAGTCAGCGTATCAATCTAGCCACTTCATTGGGAAGCAGTTTGGTGGGATCTATGTATATTCTTGATGAACCCAGTATTGGATTGCATTCACGAGATACTGAGAGGCTTATTAAGGTACTGTTTAAATTAAGGGATCTCGGTAATACTGTGATTGTTGTGGAACACGATGAAGATATTATAAAAGTAGCTGATCATGTAATTGATATAGGACCTGAAGCTGGAAGTTTTGGAGGTGAACTTGTCGCCGAAGGATCGTTTAAAAAGATTCTTAAAGCCAATACGCTTACTGCCCGATATCTTAATGGTCAACTTAAAATAGAAGTTCCTGCAAAAAGAAGGTCATCTAAAAAGTATATTGAAATTCTTGGAGCCAGAGCGAATAACTTAAAAAATATTGATGTAAAATTTCCCCTCAATGCACTTACCATGATTACAGGAGTATCAGGAAGTGGAAAAAGTACATTGATCCGAAATATCCTATATCCTGCTCTTCAAAAAATTATCCATAAATACGGTGAGAAACCAGGTCAATTTACTGATATACAAGGAGATATTAACCTTTTACAAAATATTGAGTTCATCAATCAGAACCCTATAGGAAGATCGAGCCGATCAAATCCAGTAACCTATATAAAAGCTTATGATGACATTAGAGGCCTCTATACGGATCAAAAACTTTCGAAACTAAGAGCTTACAAAGCCAAATTCTTTTCCTTTAATGTTGATGGTGGGCGCTGCGATACTTGTAAAGGTGAGGGCGAGGTTACGATTGAGATGCAATTTATGGCAGATGTTCACCTGGAATGCGATACTTGTAAGGGTAAAAGGTTTAAAAAGGAAGTTTTGGAAATAGAATTTGAAGGTAAAAACATCAATGACATACTTCGAACAACTGTTGATGAAGCTATTCTCTTCTTTTCAAAACATGAACAAATTAAAATTGTAAACAAACTTAAACCTTTACAGGATGTTGGCCTGGGATATGTTCAATTAGGTCAGGCTTCAAGTACCCTATCCGGAGGAGAAGCCCAAAGGATTAAGTTGGCTTCTTTTCTTGTTAAAGGGAATAGTAAGGATAAAACACTTTTTATTTTTGATGAACCTTCGACCGGACTTCATTTTCACGACATCAATAAGCTGTTAAAATCTTTCAATGCTTTGATTGACAAAGGACATTCTATCATAGTGATAGAACACAATCTGGATCTGATCAAATCTGCAGATTACATTATTGATCTGGGCCCTGAAGGAGGTAAAGCAGGGGGAAATATCGTTGCACAGGGAATTCCTGAAGAACTTGTAAAAAATAAGGGGTCTTATACAGCTCAGTATCTTAAAGAGAAGATTTAGAAAAAATCTTGTTAATTTAATTTATCAAAATTTTCTTTAGCAAGCACGAACTTTGGCTCTATTTTTAGCGCTTTTTGATAACTTATTTTGGCCTCATCTATTTTATCTAACTGTTCTTCAATCACACCTTTTAAATAAGGAATTGCAGCTAATAACTCGATCTGTTGTGTATGCGTCTGATTAATAGAAAACGTAACCATAATATTTCCAGTATCATTAATTCCTTCTACTTTTTTGATGGTTGCATAGGCATCCTCAAACTTTTTCATAGACAATTGAAGTTTAGCCAAATTATAACCGTGATAATTATTATTGGTCAATTCAAACAATTCTTGATAAACTTCCATTGCTTTATCCAAAGCCCCTAATGATTCAAGAGAACTTCCTTTTAGCTCAAGCATAGTTTTGTGTTTTGGCTCTCTCTTGAGCACTTCATTCGCCATCATAAAACAAGACCCATATTTACCTGCCGAATAATACATATAAGCAAGACTGTCTTTGTAAGTACTATTGTCCCCTTCTAAAGCAATTAATTTATACATACTATAAGATGCAACATCAGGGTCTCCTATTTGCTTGGCATTAGCAATTATTTTCTTTTCCAAGGCAATTGCTTCTTCTTTTGATGATTGAGCAACAACTGAAAAACTCATCATAGCCACAACCAATACAGTATATAATATCTTCATTGTAAGTAATTTTAATGGGGGCAAAAATATTCAATTTATTGGAATAATAAATTCTTTTTAAAAAGATTAACAAAGTAACCCTCTAAAATAAAAAAAACGTTCAAAAAATTATTGAACGTTTTTTAATTTGGGTGGAAGACCGGGCTCGAACCGGCGACCCTCGGTACCACAAACCGATGCTCTAACCAACTGAGCTACAACCACCGTGATACTTTGAATTTACTTACTGCAAATTCGGGTGCAAATATAATCTATTTCACCACTTCTTCAAATAAATAATAAATTTTTATCAATAATTTTCTGCTTAAAATACTTGTCAGAGATACTTAGATCAAATGATCGAGATGGTCTACTGCAACAAAACGTTCAACTGTATATCCTTCTGCATATTCTTTACCTATCAACCGACCCAGATCCCTCGCTCTGTAACTTATACTTTCAAGAAAATTTTGACTCGATATTGGAGATACAGGCTCCTTAGAATTTGGATCATAAAACTGTGAAGAATAAGCCTTTACAGCCTCCATTTTCATTTTCATAAAACCTGTCACATCAACTACAAAATCAGGCTTTAGGTTTTCCCATTGTATATAATGATACACCAGTTTTGGACGCCAGGCTTTTTGATCAATTCCGCCTAAATCTGTCTCAACTCTTCTTAGTCCGGATAAAAAACAGGCATCAGAAACCAATTTACTTCCTTTTGAATGGTCTATGTGTCTGTCTTGAATTGCGTTACACAAAACAATTTCAGGCTGGTATTTTCTGATCATTCGAATCACTGCCAATTGATGTGCCTCGTCATTGATAAAAAATCCATCTCTGAACTCTAGGTTTTCTCTATGGTGTACCCCCAGTATTTGCGCAGCTTTAGCAGCTTCTGCATCCCTAATATCTGCAGAGCCCCGAGTACCCAATTCTCCTCGCGTCAGATCGATAATACCAACTTTCTTACCTCTTGAAATTTCTTTGGCTAAAGTTGCTGAACAGCCCAATTCGACATCATCAGGATGCGCTCCAAACGCCAATATATCTAATTTTATCATGTACAATTTTTTAATGCTTGTTCGATATCTCCGAGTATGTCCTCTTTGTTTTCCAGACCTACCGATAACCTTATTAGATTATCTCCGATTCCCTGTTCTTCTCTTTCTTTTGCAGATAACAAAGCGTGTGATGTTAAACTAGGTTGAATGACCGTACTTTCAACTCCGGCAAGACTCATTGAAGGTTTGATCATTGCCAGGTTTTGCAAAAATTCTGAAGCTTTTAGATTTTCATTAAGATCAAATGACAACATTCCTCCAAAACCATGCATTTGATCTTTGGCTAAATCATGATTCTTATGAGTTGTAAGCCCAGGATAGTATACTTTTTCTATTGAGGGATTTTTTGAGAGCGCTTCTGAAATAAATTGCGCATTTTCATTGTGTTTTTCTATTCTTAGCGCCAATGTCTTTATACTTCTTTCCAATAAAAAGCACATAAAATCACTTAAATTTCCACCAAAATTTCTTCCTTTATACATGATCTTATCGACCATCTCTTTAGATCCTGCCACTACACCGGCACTAATATCACTATGACCTCCGAGATACTTCGTCGCACTGTGAATAGATAAATCTATACCTAAATCAAGCGGTGTCTGATTTATCGGAGAGGCAAAAGTATTATCGATCATACTCACCAGCTGATGTTTTTTTGCCAATTGAGCTATTGCTTTAACATCAGTAATACTCAGCAGCGGATTTGAAGGAGTCTCTATATAAATTACTTTCGTATTAGATCGAATTTCACTTTCAAAATCAATAGGATCCAATCCTTTGGTAAAGGAAAATTCAATGCAATATTTACTGAATTCCTCAACAATCAAATGATGACTTCCTCCATAGATCTCATTCTGAAATACAACATGGTCACCACTTTTCAAAAAAGTAAATAAACTTGTACTAATCGCGGCCATACCGCTAGAAAATGGCAGTGCACTTTCAGCATTTTCCAATGTAGCCACCTTATTTGCAACAGTCTGTTGGTTTGGTGTATTGAAATAACGCGGATATCTTTTGTCTTCAACATCTAAAAAAGGATAAGATGTTGCCATATATATCGGAGAAATAGCTCCGCCAAACTGCTTGTCCTTAATTTGTCCTTCATGGATACAAACAGTATGTTTTCCCTTATTATTTTGATTCATTAGACTTCTTTATTTAATTATAATTTTTTATGTCTCATTTATTCAATATAAAATACCGCACAAAACAAATGTATTATTTTATTATCAAATACCTTTAAAAGCCAAGAGCAGTGTCGTCACCTCTTGGATCTGCTCCCCCCTCTAACCTACCATCTGGCATAACCAATATGGCATCCACTTTTCCAAGAATTCTTGAAGCTCCCTGATTAAGCTGATATCCTTTTTTCCTTAGATGGCCAAAATGTATCGTATCAAAAGACTTCTCAAACTGGATTTGATCTGGTAACCATTGATGATGGAATCTGGAAGCTGCAACCGATTCCTGCATACCCATATCAAATTCAATTACATTGAGGATATTCTGAAGAACAGAGGTTATTATTGTAGGTCCCCCGGGAGAGCCAAGAACCATAAACAGCTTATGATTTTTTGCAACTATAGTGGGCGCCATCGAACTGAGCATTCTTTTTTCAGGTGCAATCGAATTTACTTCTGCCCCTGTCAAACCAAACATATTTGGAGTGCCAGGTTTTGCACTCAGGTCATCCATTTCATTGTTTAGGAAAAAACCGCCCTCTTCAACAAAAACCTTTGAACCGTAGGCTCCATTGAGTGTGCAGGTTACAGCAACAGCATTACCATATGAATCGACAATAGAATAATGTGTGGTTTCATCACTTTCAACAATTTCAATCTCTCCATGTGCTATTTCCGATGACAGTGTCGCTTTTTCCAAAGAAAAATCTTTCATTCTTTCTGTATTATAATAACTTGACAACAAGGTATCAATCGGAATTATATTAAAATCCGGATCCCCTAAAAAATATGATCTATCGGCATATACTCTTCGCTCTGCCTCACTAAGAAGCTGAATATAATCAGCACCGTTGTGTTCAAATTGACCAAAATCATAGGGCTCTATACTTTTTAAAATTTGCGCGACACAAATACCGCCACTTGATGGAGGAGGCATGGATATTAATGTATATCCTTTATAGTCTGCTTTAATTGGCTTTCGCCAAACAGCCTCGTACTTTTTTAGGTCTTCTTTGGTGATAATTCCTCCCAATTTTTGAACATAATCAACCAGCATATCCGCAGTTTCTCCTTCATAAAACTCTTCTCTGCCATTGTCGCGAATTCTTTCAAAAGTTCTTGCCAATGGAAGATATTTGATCGTATCTCCAGCCTTCCATTCCTTATCCAACATAATAGTTCGATGATTCGCTCTTTCAAAATACTTTCGATAATTATTAATTGTTTTCGCTTGTTTTTCTGATACCACAACTCCCCTTTTTGCAAGATCTATTGCCGGCTGTATCAATTCAGCGAATGGTTTACTGCCAAATTTTCGATGGATTTCGAACAAACCTGCAACAGTTCCAGGAACCCCGATGGCCATCGCCCCCAAGGTACTTTTTTCAGGAATGATATCTCCATTTCCATCGAGATACATGTCTCTGTGAGCCGCAAGGGGTGCTTTTTCACGATAATCCAATGTGCCGGTCATTCCATCTGAGGTTCTAAATACCGTGAATCCACCACCGCCAATATTTCCGGAAAACGGATAAGCCACAACAAGTGCAAGATCTGTTGCAATCATGGCGTCAAAGGCATTTCCGCCATTTTCTAAAATAGAAACACCAATTTGTGAAGCCTCAACACGAGCACTTACCACCATTGCACTGTCAGCGATAAATCCGCGTTCTATTTCTTTCGTCGATTGTGGTTCTTTACACTGGCTAAGAAAAATAAAAATACAGCTCAGTAAAACCAAACTAATCTTCATATCTGTTAATATCCTAATCATAGAGTTTATTGATTTCTGATAGTTTATTATCGGAAAAATCACAAAGATCTTTAAAAAATAATTTAAAATCATTCTCAAAAGCTTCATAGTGATCCTTCAAATCATTGATCGCAAGATTCATATTCGATTTACCACCTGTTCTACGATTCATACCATTAAGAACTTTTTCAATTCCCTTTACATCGGCATAACTCAGCAGCCAGTCCCCTTCAATCAAATATTTGGACATGTACTGCACTTTTTCAGGCAGCACACCATAGTGACGATTCAATAGCGTGTAAAATGATTGTGTATACTTATCCAAAGCTATATCAGAATAGATAGACCAATTTTTAGCCAGCATGTGATCGTACAAAATATCAATAATGACGCCCCGGTATAAGCCGTAGCGATCATCTAGCCTCCTCTTACTTTTTCTGACTATTTGATGGGCATCCGTAAAAGAATCTATCTGTCTGTGCAACAATATTCCTTTTTGCAATTCAGGAGAATATCTTTTAAATCTGTTTCCTTTCACATGATCTGCTATGAAATTTCCGATAGTGATCAGTTCATGATCCCTCGAAAGGTATATATGTGCTAAATAGTTCATTTAATTGTTTGCCTAAAAATAATATTTTCTGACTTATCAATAAAATAAAGTATCGATTAGTTCACACTGTTATTATAAAATAACTTTATCATCAAAAATTTTAATATTTTTGTCAATTCCAGGATGATTTCTCTCCGAAAGAAGGAATTGTGTTTTTAAAAATATACCATTGTCAAACTAAAAGATGGTATTAAATTCATTTTTCTATGTTACTAAAAGACCAAAATCAAACTGCTCGGGCGATTGAGCTTGAAGAAAAGTACGGTGCCCATAATTATCACCCACTGCCTGTGGTTCTAAACAAAGGTGAGGGCGTTTATGTATGGGATGTTGAGGGCAAAAGATATTATGATTTCCTTTCAGCATATTCTGCCGTTAATCAAGGACATTGTCACCCACGAATCATTGGATCATTAAAAGATCAGGCTGAAAAATTAACCTTGACATCAAGGGCGTTCCATAGTGATCAATTGGGAATTTATGAAAAATATGTCACCGACTTTTTTGGCTTTGACAAAGTGTTACCAATGAATACCGGGGCAGAGGCAGTTGAAACTGCAATTAAATTATGCAGAAAATATGCCTATGAAAAAAAAAGCATTCCAGAAGAAAAAGCAAAAATTATTGTCTGTGAAAATAATTTTCACGGTCGAACAACAACCATCATTTCATTTTCAAATGATGAAACGGCTAAAAAGAATTTTGGACCTTACACTCCAGGGTTTATCAAAATACCATATGACGACACCGATGCTCTTGAAAGAGCATTAGAAGAAAATGATCATATCGCCGGTTTTCTTGTAGAACCTATTCAAGGTGAGGCAGGAGTTTATGTCCCTTCAGAAGGCTACCTGAAAAAAGCATTCGAGATCTGTAAAAAGAACGATGTTTTATTTATTGCCGATGAAGTTCAAACTGGTATCGCAAGAACAGGTCGACTTTTAGCTACATGCGGTAATTGTAATTGTGAAGACAAGAATTGCTCCGGAACACCCGATGTCAAACCTGACATCCTGATCTTAGGAAAAGCTATTAGTGGTGGCGTATATCCGGTTTCTGCCGTTTTTGCAAATGATGACATCATGGAAGTCATTAAACCAGGCCAACACGGATCTACTTTTGGAGGTAATCCTATGGCCTCAGCTGTAGCCATGGCAGCCTTGCGTGTTGTCAAAGAAGAGAACCTGGCTGAAAATGCTGAAAAAATGGGTGATTTATTCCGCAAAGAAATGAATTTACTTGTGAAAGAAAGTGATTTGGTTACTTTGGTAAGAGGTAAAGGTTTATTGAACGCTATCGTAATTAATGATACTGAAGATAGCGACAAGGCATGGAACATTTGTTTAAAACTGAGAGATAAGGGCTTACTTGCGAAACCAACGCATGGCAATATTATTCGTTTTGCTCCTCCCTTGATCATCACTGAAAAACAACTCATGGATTGTGTAAAGATCATCAGAGACACGATTTTATCTTTTGAATCGTAGAACCTGCGGATAAATATCTAATTCAAATAAAAAAAACCTGCTCATTAGATGAGCAGGTTTTTTTTAATTATTACAAGGTGATGCCTTAATAACCCTCTGTGAGATGTTGTAATTTCACTTTGTTTTCTATCCTGATCTTTTTTCCAGCCAGAGAAATATAACTTTCCTTTTTAAATTCTGAAAGCAAACGGATCGTTGATTCCGTTGCAGTACCAATGGCATTTGCAATTTCCTCTCGAGTAAGCGTTACTGATATATATCCTTCGTTATCAACACCAAATATTCTTTCAAAAAACAACAGAGATTCTGCCAATCTCTCTCTTACATTTTTCTGTGCCATGTTGGCGATGGAAGAGTTGGCCTCATCAAGATCTTCAGCCAAAGATTTTGTGATTCCCATTGAAAACTCCGTGTTGTTTTTAAATAATTCTATGATTTCATTTTTTGGAATAAAACAGACATCCATTTCTTCTAAAGCTGTGACTGTAAGATGCGCTACTGAATTACTGATCACCGATCTATGGCCAACCAGTTCTCCTCTTCTGATAAATCTGACTATTTGTTCTTTACCATTTGGAGCTAGTTTTGTTAATTTACACTTTCCATTTCTCAAACAGTAAACTCCTCTTAATGAAGCTCCTTCACTAAATATAACCTCTCCTTTCTGAACATGTAGTGCTGATTTTTTCTTAGCTATGGATTTAAGTTCTTCAGACGTAATAGAATTTAGCGAATTAAGATCCCTGATGACGCATTTTTCACATTCTTCTCTCATGAACTTGTTTTTGATTTAATGCAAATTTATATAAATTCTGACAGCATTCATTTTTTTATGTAATTTTTTTATAAGAACTTTACGCAATTTTCCAAAAATATCTATGTCAAAAGATAACTGCTACCACTGCGGTCTTGATTGTAATACGGATAGAATTGAATTTGATGAAAAATCATTTTGCTGTAACGGTTGTAGGACTGTTTATGAAATTCTTAATGTACACGAGTTGACCGGTTATTATGATTTAGAATCCGCTCCAGGAACGGTTCCGAATGATATTAAAGGGAAATTTGACTATCTGAATAATCAGGATATTGCATCAAAACTGATTGAATTTGATGACCTGGAAACGGCTGTTGCAAATTTCTATGTTCCTACCATCCACTGTAGCTCATGTATTTGGGTACTCGAAAATTTACATAAGCTAAACAGCGGAGTTAAAATTGCTCTTGTAAATTTTCCCAAGAAAGAAGTACGAATTACATTTCGTAAAAGTGAGATTTCTCTCCAGCAAGTGGTTGAATTAATTGCCTCTATCGGCTATGAACCTTATATAAGCCTCGACAATGCAGATATTCACGAAAAAAAGATCGATCGAAAGCTGATTTATCAAGTTGCTGTTGCCGGATTTGCCTTCGGTAATATTATGATGTTGTCATTTCCTGAATATTTCCAGATGGATGAGTACTGGCTAAACAGATTTAAACCTTTTTTCAGAGGATTAATGTTTTTATTGGCCCTACCTGCTTTGCTATATTCCGGAAGAGACTATTTGACATCCGCCTATAAAGGGCTGAAGCATGGCATCTTAAATATCGATGTTCCGATATCATTGGGTATTCTGGTATTATTTTTAAGAAGTACTTATGAGATCATAAGTAACGCAGGGCAAGGCTATTTTGATAGTATGACCGGACTGATTTTCTTTTTACTTCTCGGTAAAGTTTTTCAACAAAAAACATATGGTTTTTTATCTTTTGAAAGAGATTATAAGTCCTATTTTCCAATAGCAGTAACCCGAATTATAGCTGATCAAAAAGAAGAAAATATTAGTGTTCATGAAATCGAACAGGGCAACCGTTTACTGATCAGAAATGAAGAGATCATTCCGGTTGACTGCATACTGATCAATGGGGACGCCATGATAGACTATAGCTTTGTTACCGGAGAATCAATTCCTGTTTCAAAAAAATCAGGAGATAAACTTTTTGCAGGCGGAAAACAAACAAGCGGAGCTATTGAAATTGAAGCCATACAATCTGTAAAGTCAAGTTACCTGACTCAATTATGGAGTAAAGATGTTTTCAAAAAAACCGATTCTAAGGATATCAAATCATTGACCGATTCTATTTCTAAACAGTTTACCATTGTTATTTTATCAATTGCACTTATATCTGGTGTCTATTGGTATTTTATAGATAAAAGTGCAGCCTTTCAGGTTGTTTCAGCCATTCTGATCATCGCCTGCCCTTGTGCCCTAGCCTTATCTGCTCCCTTTGCCCTTGGAAATATGATCAGGATCTTTGGCAAGGAAAAGTTTTATTTAAAAAACACCAGCGTGATCGAGGCGATGTCAAAAATAGATAGTCTGGTCTTTGACAAAACAGGTACAATCACCTCTAACAGAAAAGCGGAGATTAGCTTTCAGGGAGAAAAACTTGAAGAAAAAGAATTGAGTATGATCAAAACCCTCCTTCGTTCATCGAACCATCCTTTGAGCAGAATGCTATACCATCACATCAAGCAGAAAGAACAGGGAAAACTAAGCAATTTCAAAGAGATTACATCTCAAGGAATTCAAGGCGATATTGATGGTTTAAGCATTGTTCTGGGAGCAGCTTCATTGGTTGGTATTGTTGAAAAAAAGAGTCTAGATACCGTGATTCACGTAAGGATTGACAAAGAGATAAAAGGAAAGTTCATTTTTAAAAATGCATATAGAAAAGGTTTAACAAATACCATTCACTCTCTGGAACAATCGTATCGAGTTTCTGTGCTGTCGGGTGATAATGAAGGAGAAAAAGTGAGTTTACAATCACAATTTCCAAATATGGATGAATTGCTTTTCAATCAGAAACCTGAGGACAAACTTGATTATATCCAATCAAATCAGGAAAATGGAAATAAAATCATGATGCTTGGGGATGGTCTTAATGATGCAGGCGCACTTGCGCAAAGCAATGTCGGTGTTGCAGTATCAGAAGACATTAATGTTTTTTCTCCAGCATGTGATGCCATACTTGATGCCCACAGTTTTGAACTGCTTCCTGATTTTTTAAAATTGACGCATAAGACGATGGGCGTCATTAAAGTGAGTTTTGTGATCTCTTTTTTATACAATATCATTGGTCTTCTATTTGCCGTTAGTGGCAACCTCTCTCCTATTATAGCTGCCATACTAATGCCAATAAGTTCAATATCAGTAGTTTTATTTGCCACAATAAGTACTAACATTTTAGCAAAAAAAATACTACAATAGCCCTAATTGTTACACGAAGTTATTTTTCAAAACATGACATTTATCATGTTTCTGTTTTATCAATTTTTGTTAATTTGTGTAAACTAAAAAAATCAGTAATGAATATCATATTCATGCTTATCATTGCAAGTCTGTTTATTGCAATCATATTTTTTGTGCTTTTCGTTAAATCGGTCAAGACCGGTCAGTATGATGATGTATACACTCCGTCTGTCAGAATGCTGTTTGATGACGAATTGGTCGACAGCACGTTATCCAAAAAAAAAATAATCAAAAATCAACCAACCAAATAATTAACTAAATTTTTCAGATGGAAAAAGAACAATTTTATTACGATAACAAAATAGTAAAAATGTTCCTTATTGCTACCATCCTTTGGGGTGTAGTAGGTATGCTGGTAGGGCTAATTGTGGCACTGCTTTTCATTTTCCCGAATCTACTTGAGGGTATTTCATGGTTAAGCTTTGGGCGTTTAAGACCATTGCATACCAATGCTGTGATATTTGCATTCGTTGGAAATAGCATTTTTATGGGAATTTACTACTCAATGCAACGCTTGTTAAAAACAAGAATGTTTAGTGACACCCTGAGTAAAATACATTTTTGGGGATGGCAATTAATAATTGTTTCAGCAGCCCTGACACTTCCTTTAGGTATTACCAGCTCTAAGGAATACGCAGAACTGGAATGGCCAATAGACATTGCCATTACCTTGATTTGGATTGTGATGGGAATCAATATTATCGGTACGATTCTGAAAAGAAGACAACGCCATATTTATGTGGCAATCTGGTTTTATTTAGCCACTTTGATCACGGTTGCAGTACTGCATATCTTTAACAATCTCGAATTACCTGTATCAGCGTTTAAGAGTTATTCAATATACGCTGGTGTACAAGATGCTCTGGTTCAATGGTGGTATGGTCATAATGCTGTTGCCTTTTTTCTAACAACACCTGTTTTAGGGCTCATGTATTATTTCGTACCAAAAGTTGCCAACAGACCTGTCTATTCCTACAGACTATCTATAATTCATTTCTGGTCTTTGATTTTTATTTATATCTGGGCTGGACCTCACCATTTATTGTATACAGCTTTACCAGAATGGGCTCAAAATCTTGGAACCGTATTTTCAGTGATGCTTATTTTCCCTTCTTGGGGAGGTATGATCAATGGATTATTAACGCTAAGAGGTGCCTGGGATAAAGTCAGAGAAGATCCTATTCTCAAGTTTTTTGTTGTAGCGATTACGGGTTATGGTATGTCTACCTTTGAAGGGCCTATGTTGTCCTTTAAAACACTGAATGCAATCGGACATTATACTGACTGGATCATAGGTCACGTTCATATCGGTGCACTTGCATGGAATGGATTTATGGCTGCAGGTATTATCTATTGGCTGGCAGCTAAACTTTGGAAAACCGAGCTATTCTCAAAAAAATTAGCAAATATCCATTTTTGGTTAGGTACCCTTGGAATATTATTCTATGCGCTTCCTCTTTATGTAGCAGGTTTTACACAGGCTGCCATGTGGAAACAATTTAATCCTGACGGAACTTTACTATATGGCAACTTCCTTGAAACTGTTACTCAAATTATGCCGATGTATATGATGAGAGCCTTTGGAGGAACTTTGTACCTCGCCGGTTTCATTATATTGGCCTACAACATCATTAGAACGGCTCAAGCCGGATCTGCTGTTGAAGATGAATTAGCTGAAGCAGCACCTCTTAAGAAAATTTCATCTGCCAGAATTGCCGGAGAAGGTTTTCATTCCTGGTTAGAACGAAGAACCATTTTATTCTCGTTCCTTGTTGTGATAGCTATAGTTATTGGAGGTGCAGTAGAGATTATTCCTTTATTAACTGTTGATTCAAACATTCCTAAAATTACTTCGGTAAAACCTTATACACCTCTTGAATTGGAAGGAAGAGATATTTATATCAGGGAAGGATGTAACAACTGTCACTCACAGATGATCAGACCTTTCAGATCAGAGGTTGAACGTTACGGAGAATATTCAAAAGCAGGAGAATTTGTTTATGATTTTCCATTCTTGTGGGGATCTAAAAGAACTGGTCCTGATGTGCATCGTATAGGTGGTAAATACAATGATAATTGGCACTTTAATCATATGCTTGATCCAAGATCAACTTCTCCAGGATCAATTATGCCTCAGTATCCGTGGTTGATCACAGATGATTTGGATATATCAAAAACAATAGATAAGGTAAATGCAATGGTGACTCTGGGTGTTCCTTATACTCAGTTCGAACTTGATAAAGCCTTGTATTTATTGAAAAATCAGGCAAAAGAAATTGAAAATAATTTGAGACAGGATCCTGAATTTGTGAAAAATTATGGTGATGCTCAGATTGAAAATAAGGAAATTGTGGCCATGATTGCTTATTTACAGCGATTAGGAACGGATATTAAAGCTGAAACAGCAGAATAAAAGATATTGATATGTTAAAATACATAAAACATCATTTAGATACTATTTCGGGAGTTGAAATATATCCAATCATATCGCTGCTACTCTTTTTTATAGTCTTTGCAACAATGCTGATCATTGTTCTGAAGATGCCAAAAAAGAATATTGAGAAACTAAGCAATTTACCATTGGATAACGATCTAAAAAATACACACCATGAGTGATCAAAAAAAAATAAGTGGTTGGAAAAAATTCATTCACTCACTTACCAAGGCACACGAACTTGGTAAGGAGGAAGAAATCATGACTGATCACGATTATGACGGAATTAAAGAATTAGACAACGTACTTCCGCCTTGGTGGAAATATGGTTTCTACATCACCATTGCAATTGGTATATTTTACTATATCCAAGTCTTCACCAACTCAGAAGAGTACAGTCAGGAAAAGGAATATGCGGCAGAAGTTGAAAAAGGAAAACAAGAAGTTGAGGCCTATAAAGCTGCTAATCCTGATTTATTCAAACTTGACGTAACCCTATTGACAGATGACACAAGTCTTGCAGCCGGTAAAAAGAGTTTTGACGCCTATTGTGTTGCATGTCATATGGCAGATGGAGGAGGTGGAATTGGACCAAACCTAACAGATGATCAATGGATCCTAGGTGGTGGTATGGAAAATATTCTTAAAACCCTTAATGAAGGTGGTAGAGCCGGTAAGGGTATGATTTCTTGGAAAAATACATTTAATAATGATGAACTTCAGCAACTTGCCAGCTATGTGATTACATTGAATGGCACAACACCTGCCAATCCTAAGGCAGCTGAAGGAGATATCATTTGGAGCAAACAGTAGTTTCGTTTTTAGTTCTCGCTTAAGCGGACTGCTGTGTTTTTGATTTTTTTAGTTAGTAGTAGAAAAGGCTGCGCTTGTCCTGAACAGACATTGTAGCCTTTTCAAATACCCCCGGAACAGGATTATGCAAGAACAAGAAAATTTTAGAGACAGTATTGCGACTATTGATCAGGAAGGTAAGCGAAATTTTATCCACCCTCAAAAACCAAAAGGTCAGTACACCAATTATCGAACTTATGTTAGCTGGTTCTTACTAGCCATCTTATTTGCCTCTCCTTTTATCAAAATAAACGGAAATCAATTTTTACTGTTTAATATCATTGATCGTAAGTTCAATATTTTTGGGCAACCATTTTGGCCCCAAGATTTTTATTTACTGGTCATGTCTTTGTTGGTATCAGTTGTTTTTATCATACTCTTCACGGTGATTTTTGGCCGTATCTTTTGTGGATGGATGTGTCCGCAAACGATTTTTATGGAAATGATATTTCGTAAAATCGAATTCTGGATCGAAGGAGATCGCAACAAGCAGATAAAACTCGACAAACAAGAATGGAATGCTGAAAAAATAAGAAAAAAAACAATAAAGTGGTTCTTATTTGCCATTGTCTCATTTTTTATCGCTAACGCATTTTTAGCTTATTTTATTGGAGGAGACACCCTTATTCAACATATCAAAGATGGTCCGATTGCCCATGTTGACACCTTTGTTAAACTTTTGGTATTTACGTCTGTTTTTTATTTTGTTTTCGCCTGGTTCAGAGAGCAGGTATGTATTATTGCTTGTCCTTATGGCCGATTACAAAGCGTTTTACTGGACAATAAATCAATCGTTGTGGCCTATGACCACAAACGAGGAGAAAACAGACAAAAACTTCGAAAGAATGAAGATCGAAAGGAAAAAGAGTTCGGAGATTGTATCGATTGTAAACAATGTGTACTGGTGTGTCCGACTGGAATAGATATCAGAAATGGGACCCAATTAGAATGTGTTAACTGCACAGCATGTATAGATGCCTGTGATTCGATGATGGATCGTGTCGGTTTTGACAGAGGTCTCATAAGATATGCCTCTGAAAATAATATTGAAAAAGGTGAAAAATTCACTTATAATACACGGATCATAAGTTATATCGTCGTTTTGACCCTGCTCTTCTCCTTTTTCGTAACTTTATTGTTTCTTCGGAATGACGTGCAAGCCAACTTATTGCACCTGCCAGGGCAATTATATACAACTGAAGGTGAAGAAGTTAGTAACGTTTATACGTTTAAACTCATCAATAAGACCAATGATACTTTTGAGGATATTAAAATTCGCTTAATGTCACATGAAGGAAAAATTGAAGTAGTCGGAGGACAGATAAATATTCCAAAAGGAGGTCTATATGAAGGTACATTGTTTATCAAAATCAATAAAGAGAACCTGTCAGACTCCAAGGAAAAAGTTAATATCGGAATTTATGCAGATGAAGCGTTGATTGAAGAAACACACACCAATTTCTCTTCTCCACTGCAAATTAAATAAACAACAAATAAGTATATGAAGTTACGATTCAATTGGGGTACGGGAATAGTTATAGCGATGCTCGCTTTTATGATTTTTATTCTATCCTTCGTCTATAAATCGATAGCAATGGATGAATACCAGCATGAATTGGTATCAGAAGATTATTACAAGGATGAACTTCATTATCAAGAAGAAATCGATAAAATGAACAACTCCAGTTCCTTATCCAAAAATATTGAACTGGTTAATTCAAAAGAGGGAATTTTAGTTACTTTTCCTGAGGATATTGATCAAGAATCGATTGTAGGTTCCATTTATTTTCAGAGGCTTTCAAATGAAAAACTTGATTTTACTGAACAGATCAAACTTACTGACCATCATCAATTGATCCCTGTTGAAAAACTGGTTTCAGGAAAATGGATCATTAAAATAGATTGGGAATCCGAACAGAGGGAATATCTTTTTAAAGAAACCTGGTTCTATTAATTGTTAAGATTATTTTATATACTGCACTCATATTAGGATTATTAGGAAGCTTTCACTGTATTGGCATGTGTGGGCCCATAGCCTTTGTTTTACCGGTAAACAAAAGCAATAAGCTTCAGACTTTTATTGGAACAGGTCTTTACCATATAGGCAGACTTTTAAGTTATAGCATCATTGGATTGTTATTCGGGCTTCTCGGACGAGGACTTTATCTGGCTGGTTTTCAACAACGTTTATCTATTCTGATTGGAGTAATCATGATTTTAATGGTCCTGATCCCAACCAAATTTTTGAGTCGATTTCAAGTGACAAGACCACTTTACCAACTTATTGGAAAAGTAAAATATAAATTGGGTTTATACCTTAATAAAAGCTCTAATAAAGCCCTTTTCTCGATAGGTTTTTTTAATGGATTTCTGCCATGTGGATTGGTCTACATGGCATTACTGGGAGCTATTTCTACCGGTGACCTCATTGACGGTGCTGCTTATATGGCGGTCTTCGGGCTTGGTACAATACCTTTAATGACAGGCGCTGTATTCTTAGGTAATTTTTTAAAAGTTTCTGTCAGGAATAAAATTCAAAAAGCAATTCCTATCTTTGTCGTTATCATAGGACTCTTATTTATTTTAAGAGGCTTGGGGCTTGGAATTCCTTATGTTTCTCCAACCGACACCCAGCTGCTCATTTCCAATGATCCAAATGCATGCGTAACAGAATGATTTATGAATAAAAATTTCAAAAATAAAATTACGGCAGCCGAATTTAATTCAATAAATTCTCATGATGATCTTTTAAAGATCGTTCAAGATAAAGATATTGATATCAGTGCTGTTTTGGATAAAGTTCATTACGAACATGAAAAGGAAAAATTACAGATAGAACTTGTCAAATTACAACAGTGGGTAAAAAAGAATAACAAACGTGTTGCCATTATTTTTGAAGGGAGAGATGCTGCCGGAAAAGGGGGCAATATCAGAAGGTTTACAGAGCATTTAAACCCGAGATCTATGCGATTGGTGGCTTTGAACAAACCAACTGATGTTGAAAGAGGACAATGGTATTTTACAAGATATATCCAACATTTACCAAACCCGGGAGAAATCGTATTTTTTGACAGATCATGGTATAATCGGGCGGTAGTTGAACCGGTCATGGGCTTTTGTTCCCAGCGTCAATATGAGCAATTTATGGTCCAATTACCTGAATTCGAACATATGCTTTATGAAGATGGTGTGACCATTGTGAAATTTTGGTTATCGATTACCAAAGAGGAGCAGCTCAAACGATTTGATTCAAGAGAAGACAATCCTTTAAAGAGATGGAAATTTAGCCCGGTTGATAGAAAAGGTCAGGAATACTGGGATGATTATACAAAATACAAAGAATTGATGTTCAGTAAAACGCATACTTCTTTTAGTCCTTGGATCATCGCAAAAACAAATAAAAAAGAGACTGCAAGGCTTGAATGCATGCGCTATGTACTATCGCTATTTGATTATGAGAACAAAGATGATAGCACGGTGTCTCTATTGCCTGATCCAAATGTCATCATGCGTTATTTCCGTTCCTTACACAAATACGATTAATGTTTATGGAAAATTTTTCTGAAAAAGACCTCAAAAAGCTAAATTCAAAAAAGGGCTTATTGTCGATTCTAATGAATAAGACAATCAATTTACCGAAAACCATTCGGTATATAGACTATGAGAAAGAACTGAAAGTATTGCAAACTGAATTGATCAGACAACAGACATGTATCATTGATGAAAATATGCGTGTTATTGTACTTTTTGAAGGAAGGGATGCTGCTGGTAAAGGTGGTGCAATTCGCCGGATTACAGAAAGGATCAATCCACGACATTATAGAATCGTAGCGCTTCCAAGACCCACTGAAGTGGAACAAACTCAATGGTATTTTCAAAGGTACATCCAACAATTTCCTAAAGCTGGAGAAATTGTGTTTTTCGATAGAAGCTGGTATAACAGAGCTGTTGTTGAACCTGTGAATGGTTTCTGTACCGTCGAAGAATACGACATTTTCATGAAACAGGTTAACGATTTTGAAAGGATGATTACTGAATCGGGTATACTTTTAGTTAAGATCTATATGTCTATTTCTAAAAAAGAACAAGCCAAACGTTTTGAAGACATTCGCAATAATCCATTAAAGCAATGGAAAATGAGTAAAGTAGATGAAAAGGCCCAGGAATTGTGGGATTCATATACCGATTACAAAAGTAAGATGTTCGAAAACACTGAAAAAAATTGCATTCCATTTAAGGTGATCAAAGCAAACAGAAAAACTGACGCAAGGATCGAAGTTGTTGAGCACATGCTTGAAAGCATTCCTTATGATAAGAACAAAGAGATTTAAACCTTATTTCTTCGATTTTCTAAACATAAAATACAGTCCAACCAGAATCATTGGTATGCTCAACAGTTGACCGGTATTCAGGTCCCATTCTCCTCTCTGATCAACCTGTGCTTCTTTAAAGAATTCTACGATCAATCTTACTGACCATAAACAGACCATGAACAGACCAAAAAGGTAGCCAAGTTTATCTTTTTTATCTGTTTTCCAGTAAACATACCATAAAAGAATAAAGGTAATTAGATAGCCAAAAGCTTCGTATAACTGGGTTGGGTGACGTGGAAAACTCTCTCCAAGCTGCTTGAATACAAATCCATAATCAGAATTGGTAGGTTTTCCTATGATCTCTGAATTCATTAGATTTCCTATCCTCACAAAAATAGCACCACTTGCTACAGGCACTACGATTCTATCCAAAATCCAAAGCATTGGTTTATGAATCACATTTTTAGAGTAAAAATACATCGCTATGATAATCCCAATCGCAGCTCCATGACTGGCTAAGCCCTGATAGCCGGTAAATTGGAATGGATTAAACTTTACAGGTAGCAGCACCTCTAAAGGATTAGAAAAAAGAAATGCTGTGTCATAAAATAAAAAGTGTCCTATTCTTGCACCTAGCAAAGTTGCAATCACTGTATAAATAAACAGGGAGTCCAGTTTTTCTACACTAACCCCTTCCCTATTGTAGATCTTTTTCATGATCTGAAGCCCCAATACAAAGGCTATAACAAACATCAGGCTGTAATATCTTACAGCGAATGAACCAATTTTCACAAGCTCAATGCTCGGATCCCAATCAATACTTAAAAACAACATTTAATTTTATTTTAGGCGTAAATATAAATGAAAGTACTTAATTACTCATCCCTTCATTACGGTTATTATTTGCTTCTTTTTCTGGCACCGGATCATATCCACTTCCTCCCCAAGGATGACACTTTGAGATTCTTTTGATTGACAGCCATCCCCCTTTAAACAGTCCATGAATTTTCAATGCTTCAACCGAGTAATGAGAACAGGTAGGTGAAAATCGACAACTTGCCGGGGTATAAGGCGAAATAGCTATCTGATAGAATCTTATGAGCATCAGAAAGGGAAATATCAAAATCCTTTTCAACATAAACTTACTGGTCTTTAGTTCAGAGAGTAAGTAGTGCCGTCTTTACCGTCTTTCAATTGAATTCCGAGATCCATTAATTCATCACGGATCTTATCAGACAAGGCCCAATCTCTATCATCTCTTGCTTTCTTTCTCATCTCGATCAACAAATGTACCAATCCATCGATCTTTTCAGAATTATCGTCTTGCATTTGTGCGTTTTCTAGTCCCAGAATATCAAATACAAAAGTGTTAATGGTACTTGTTAAAAGTTCAAGGTCCTTTGAACTTAGAGATTCCTTACCATCATTGATCAAATTGATCCATTTTACCGCCTCGAAAAGATTTGCAATTAAAATGGGAGAATTAAAATCATCATTCATTGCCTCATAACACTTCTGGCTCCAAGCTTTGACGCCTAGGGTCGAGGTTTCTGATGCTTCTAAGCGTTTGGAGAGCTCAATTGCCTCCAAAAGACGGTTATAGCCTTTTTCGGCAGCCAAAATCGCATCATTTGAAAAATCAAGTATGCTTCTATAATGAGCCTGCATCATAAAAAATCTGGCAACGCTTGGTGAATAGGCTTTTGAAATATTGTCGTTTTCTCCACTAAAGATCTCCTCCGGAAGGATATTGTTTCCGGTAGATTTTGACATTTTTTTTCCATTCATGGTCAACATATTGCCATGTAACCAGTATTTAACCGGATTTATATGGTTGCAAGCTTGGGCCTGTGCGATTTCACATTCATGATGAGGAAACTTCAGATCCATTCCTCCTCCGTGAATATCAAACTGCTCACCAAGATATTTTGTACTCATTACAGTACATTCTAAGTGCCACCCGGGAAAACCTGATCCCCAAGGTGAATTCCATCTTTGAATATGTTCAGGTTCTGCCTTTTTCCAAAGGGCAAAATCCTGTGGGTTTTTTTTATCCGACTGACCTTCTAAATTTCTTGTGTTTTCGATTGCATCCTCGATATTCCTTTTGGACAATATACCGTAATGCTCTTTTTCATTGTACTTAATTACATCGAAATAAACAGAGCCATTTACTTCATAGGCTAATCCATTTTTTAGTATTGTTTCTATGGCTTCAATTTGCTCCACAATATGTCCTGTGGCTGTTGGCTCAATACTGGGAGGAAGAAAATTAAATTTATTTAAAATATCATGAAAATCAGTGGTGTACCTTTGGACAATTTCCATAGGCTCCAGTTGCTCAAGTCTCGCTTTCTTAGAAATCTTATCTTCATCTGAATCATCCGTAAGGTGACCGGCGTCAGTTATATTTCGTACATAACGCACCTTGTATCCTAAATGAAGAAAATAACGATAGATCATATCAAAAGACATAAAAGTTCTAACGTTTCCAAGATGCACATTGCTATAGACCGTTGGGCCACAAACATACATCCCGACATATCCTTCTTTTACGGGTTCGAAACGTTCTTTTTTATTTGATAGTGAATTATATAAAAACAAATTCTGCATCCTTGGCTATCTTATGATTATTGTAGATTTTAAGGTCCAAATATAAGAACTATTACGACAATGAGGAGTAAAAAAAATCAGCAAAAAAGAAGGGCCCATTAATGGCCCTTCTTTTTTTGATAAACTATGTTTGTGAACTACTTATTATCAACAATTTCTAATTGAAATAAAAGATCAGCGTTGGGAGGGATAACTCCTCTGGATCCTTGTTCACCATATGCGAGATGTGATGGAATAATTAATAAAACCTTATCACCAAAATTCATATTCTGAAGGCCTTCTTTAAATCCAGGAATTAAACTGGCATCAGGGCTGTAATCCATTTCTACAGGTTGATACATATTCATTTGATCTCTTCTCCTGTCATACTTTCCACATACCTCAGCAATCTCTTTAATATTACTGTCAAATAAATCACCCGACATAAAATACCCCGCGTAATTGACATTAACTTTCGATCCAATAGTCGGCTTTACACCACTACCCTCAGTAATTGATATGATTTTCAAACCTGAAGGAAGCGTTACTGCAGATGCTTCATTGTCTGTTACAAACTGCAAAATTTCCTTTTTATGATTATCTTTCTGTTCCTGCGCTAATCGCTGCCTTTCCTCAATTTCCCCAAAATAACTGATGAATTCAGCTCCTGCATCAAATTCTTTGGCTTTTTTCCCAACTTTAATGATCTTTATATTGAGTATCAAATCATCCTGAGCCATTGAATCAACGACCTCTTGACCTTGCACTACATAACCAAAAACCGAATGCTTTCCATCCAAAAATTTTGTTTCTTTATGTGTAATGAAAAACTGAGAACCATTGGTGTCTGGTCCGGAATTAGCCATAGATAAAATTCCTGGTCCGTCATGCGAAAGCATCAAGTCACCATTTTCATCCATAGGAAATTCATCTTCAAATTTATAACCTGGATTACCTGAACCGTTACCTCTCGGATCACCTCCCTGAATCATAAAGTCTTCGACAATTCTATGAAATTTCAATCCATCATAAAACTTCATATCCTTATATTGTTCATCAACATAAGGGTTTGTTCCCTCAGCTAGCGAAACAAAATTAGCCACTGTAATTGGAGTAATTTCATACTCCAGTTTTAACAAAATATCTCCTTTATCTGTTTGAAGATCTGCATAAATCCCATCATCTAGGTCAGCATATTTTGTACTTTTACAAGCAACTGAACTAATTAAAAGAACGAGTAGGATAGAATTAATTATTCTCATTTTCACTTAATTTATTAATTTTTAATAGTTGAACTGTATAGGTTAAAGGTTGGTTCGGTTTGATAATATCATTTCCGGTATATCCGTAGGCCTTATGAGAAGGAAACAAAAAAGTTACTGTCTCACCTTCCTTCATTAATTTAAATCCGTCATGAAGACCGGCAATCAAATCTTCTTTATCAATTATATAGCTCTTGGTACCAAGATCTTCTTTTGAATAAAGAATTGTATTATCTAAACTTTTGATCTCATGACTATAAAAGACTACATCTCCCGTTTTTGCTATATAGTCCTCAGATGAAACTTCAACATCGTAGTAATACCAGAATCCGTATTCAGAACTCGTGTATTGGTGAAGACTGTCTGCTTTCATTTTCTGCAATAAAATTGCATTTTCTGCTTTATTGAGTAGTTTATTCCTCTCTATGGATTCACTCATAAAAGAGCTGGTTTTTCTGACAATCGGCTTTCTGGCTTCAGGATTTGAACAAGAAGAAAAAACTGAAACAAAAATCAAGATGAGGGCTAAATATTTCATGATGACATGGTTAATTCATTAGTTAATGAAGGTAATAAGTTGACGAATTTTTGTACGGTTTCATTTAAGGAAAGTTCACTTCTTCCTCCTGCTGCATTCACATGACCTCCCCCATTAAAATGATTCCGAGCAAATTCATTAACAGAAAATTCTCCAACCGATCTAAACGAAATTTTTATGATTTTTTGTTTCCTGTCTTCAATGAAAATAGCAGCAAACATTACATTTTTAATTGAAAGTGCATAATTCACAAAACCTTCTGTATCCCCGCGCTGAAACTTATACCTGTTAAGCTCACCTTGTGACAAGGTGATATAAGCAGTGTGAAATTTATCCAAAACGACCATATTATCGAGTGCCCGCCCCAATAACTGCATTCGATTATAGGTGTTCACATCATGAATTCTGTTATAAATATCAGCATTATTGGCTCCTTTATCCAATAGGTTTGCGACCACTTTGTGCGTTGCGCTGGTCGTTGCAGGAAATCTAAAAGAACCTGTATCGGTTAGGATGCCAGCATAAAGGCAAGTGGCTATATCATTATCGATGGATTCTTTCATGCCTAATCTGTCGATAAATTGGTAGATCATCTCACTTGTCGAACTCATACTCGAATTAACAAATGAAAACTCAGCATATTCATCGGGTTGCTGATGGTGATCAATCATGACAAAAATTGGATGAATTTCTTCCATAACCGGCGCCATAACTTCACCTAATCGATGAAAAGCATTAAAATCCAATGTAAAAACCAGTTCTGCCGCATGTAAAATTTCTTTGCCCTTTTCCTGATTCCCTTCAAATATTTCAATTTGATCTTCACCGGGCAACCATTTCAAAAACCCGGGGCAATCATTGGGAGATACAACGGTCACCTCATGACCCTTTTTTATGAGAAACCAATATAGTCCAAGGCTAGAACCATAGGCATCTCCATCGGGATTTCTATGGGTAACAATAGCTATTTTTTTAGGTTCGGAAAGTACTTGCTTTAAGCGTTCAAACTCGGCTTCATTCATAGTTTGCGAATATACAATAAAAATAATATTATCATTCTTTTTTACACTCTTTCAAATCCTATTTTAGCCTTTCTATTTTTCAAACTAAAAAGGATCACATTGATATAATAAATATTAGGTCTTTGCATCATGATAAAAGTTCCCTCTCTGAATTATAAAGTCATGGATTTAAAAATGGAGACATAAACTTTTTAGAATGAAGCATTTTTTAATTCTTTTTAAAAAAAATGCCTAGTTAAATAGTCATTAAACTTCAAAAAAAGTATTTTTGCGGAAAATTATTGAAATTTAAATAATATGGCAACAAATAGAACATTTACAATGCTGAAACCTGATTCACTTGAAAAAGGTAACACAGGTGCAATTTTAGAAAAGATCAGCGCTTCAGGTTTTAAGATCATCGCAATGAAACAAACTCAGATGAGCAAAAGGGATGCAGAGACTTTTTACGCGATTCACAGTGAAAGACCTTTTTTTGGTGATCTAGTCGAATATATGACTAGAGGTCCTATTGTCGCAGCTATACTTGAAAAGGATAATGCGGTAGAAGATTTTAGAACGCTTATTGGAGCGACTAATCCAGAAGATGCAGCAGACGGAACAATCAGAAAATTATATGCAAGCTCGATCAGTGAAAATGCAGTTCATGGTTCGGATAGCGATGACAACGCAGCAATTGAGGGTTCCTTTCATTTTTCAGGAAGAGAAATTTTCTAAATATAAATTCATAAAAAAAACCGCCTTAATGGCGGTTTTTTTGTTTTATAGAGGTCTAATCAACCTTTTCTTATATCCATTTTATCGCTGTTATCTTCAAGTTTCCCAAAGATTCATCCATCATTCGAACAATTTTATCCTGGCCATACTGTAATTCTTCACGTAAAGCAGACGAATTCAATTTGACAAAAATAGTCTGGTTCTTGATACTGACTGATTCTGTATAATTCGCGACACCTGCGCCCATTACTTCTTTCCAGGCCTCTTTTACATATATCTGATCCATTCCTTTTTGCAACTTATTCTCTTGCAGCATCTGTGGAATCAGATCTTTCAATTTATTTGTATCATTTTCTCTTTTGCTCATATCTACAACTATAGGCCAAACATTTTATAGGACTGCCCTGTTTCTTTGATCAAGGCTTCGGTTCTTACATCATGTGTATCAGTGATAAACAATTGTCCAAAACTATCATCATTGACCAAATGCAGCAGCTGTCCAACCCGCTGATCATCTAATTTATCAAATATATCATCAAGTAACAAAATTGGTTTGACTTTTGATTTTTTAGTGATAAAATCAAACTGTGCCAACTTCAGAGCGATCAAAAATGATTTCTGCTGACCTTGAGATCCAATTTTTTTTACAGGATGCTCATTGATCTGGAAAAGAAGGTCATCTTTATGGATTCCTGCAGATGAATATTGTAACATCTTATCCCTTTCCAACTGCTGTTGAAGCAATGTTCTGAAATCTGTATGCTCCAATTGAGTTTTGTACGAAAAGGAAACTTCCTCCTTTAAATTATCTGCTGATGACTTTTCAATGATATGACTGTAACGCTTATTAAATATGGGTGTAAACTCTTTAATAAAAGCTTTTCGTTTTTCAAATATTCGCAATCCAAACTCACCTAGTTGCTCATCATAGATCTCAAGATTATCTTTATCAAATGTGAAATTCGCCGCAAAATACTTTAATAATGAATTTCTTTGGCTAATTGTTTTATTATAAGAAATTAGGTCTTGAAAGTATTCCTTATCATTCATGGAAATAATCATATCCATAAATTTTCGTCTAAATTCACTCCCTTCACTAATCAGGTTAGTATCTGAAGGTGAAATGATGACGATAGGAATCAAACCGAAATGATCTGATAATTTTTCATAGACCTTTCCATTCCTTTTGACAACTTTTTTATGCCCTTTTTTAAGACTGCAATGAATATGTTCTTCTCTGTTCTCCTTTCTATAAATACCATCCAAAACAAAAAAATCCTTTGAATGCTTAATGTTTTGCGAGGCCACGGGATTGAAATAACCTTTTGTATGAGACAAATAATAAATCGCATCCAAGACATTTGTTTTTCCTACCCCATTGTTTCCCACGAGGCAATTGATCTTCTGATCAAAACGAAATGATCTATTAGAAAAATTTTTAAAGTTGATCAATGAAATACTTTCTAAAAACATAAATAAAATACTTGTAATTGTCTGAACACATCCATGGAGTCGGACACTTTTCTTATCCCTTAAAAAAATTAGTTACTAACTAATTAATTTTTAACTATTTAAACCCTACTCCGATTCAAAGAAGAGAACCTTACAAAAAAACAAAAATTAAGTTTAAATTAAGTTAATAATTTGAATAAAAATTTTATTTTTGCGCTTTAATAAAATCACGGATGGCGACTTATAAAAAAAGAGGAAATAAAGTAAAGAAGGGTAATCAATCAAAGATTGAAGATCAAAGTACAACGGCTGAGGTCTTTAATACATTAGATGAAACTGCTTCAAGATCCGAGCAATGGGTTGAAAAGAATCAAAAGATCATTTTCACAGGATTAATTGCAGTAGCAGGTATTATTCTTGCATTTTTAGCTTACAACAAATATATCGTTGAACCTAAAGAGAAGGAAGCAGCTGATGAACTTGCATTTCCAAAAAGATATTTTGAAGAGGCTCAAAATACGAGCGTTTCTGTTGATTCTCTATTTAACTTGAGTTTGAATGGCTCTGATGGTAAATATGGTCTGATCGATATTGTTGACAATTACGGTAGCACCAAAGCTGGAAATCTTGCCAAATATATGAGTGGTATTGCTTTTCTAAAGACAGGAGACTATGAAAATGCTATTCAGTACTTAAGTGATTTCTCTTCAGAGGATGAGATGCTTTCAGCTCTTGCAAAAGGGAACATCGGAGATGCATTTGTAGAAATAGAGCAACCTGAAGATGCTTTGCAATATTATGTAGAGGCTGCGAATATAAAGGACAATAATTTTACTTCACCATTATACTTATTCAGAGCTGGAAATATAGCCATGGAATTGGGTCAATTTGATGATGCAGAAAGATATTACACAAAAATCAAAGACGACTATTCTAAATCTGAAGAGGCCAAAAATATCTCAATATACATACAGAGAGCTAAGTTGGCCCAAAACTAAATTCTGATGGCGACGACAAATCTTTCCTTATACGACAGTGAAAGCATTCCGGATGCTTCAGCCTATCGATTTGGTCTTGTCGTTTCTGAATGGAATCCTGAGATCACTCAAAATCTTTATGAAGGGGCACTCGCAACTTTGTTAAAACACGGAGCGCTTGCTGAAAATGTAACAGGTATAAAGGTTCCAGGTAGTTTTGAGCTTGTATATGCTTGTAAACAGTTACTTTCGAATAAAAAACTGGATGCGGTCATTGCCATTGGAAATGTGATCAAAGGTGAAACGGAGCATTTTACTTTTGTATGCGAAGGTGTTACCCAAGGTATCAAGGATCTTAATTTACAATTCGATACGCCAACTATTTTTTGCGTATTGACAGATCATCACAAGCAACAATCAATTGACAGATCTGGCGGAAAGCACGGGAACAAGGGTATAGAATGTGCTGTTGCGGCTATTAAAATGGCTGATCTAAAAAATCAACTTTAGGTTTTCTCCTCAGCAACTTATCCGTTTTTAACAGAACTTTATTTGACCAGCTGATCTTATTTTTTTAATTTTGTTTATCCTTCAAAGGAAGCACTATGTTCGGAAATGCTTTTAAACCAAGAGCCCATTATGTATTTAATTACAAACCTCGTTATTATGACGAGCGCAAAGAGCGATTGGCAATATTAAAGGAAAAGTATGAGAATAAGGATGAGGCTCCAAAGGATATCCCAAAGATTTCCCTTTCAAAAGACCATCTAAAATCAAGTTGGCAAAGACATAAAAAAGTCTCTTCTAATAGAGCTGTTAACAAAAGACTTGCTATTATTATAACTATCTTAGTGGGAATTTTAGCCTATTTATTTGAAATGCATAAACTGTTTTAATGTCAGATTTCATTCAATTACTTCCCGATAATGTAGCCAACCAAATTGCTGCAGGAGAGGTTGTTCAGCGTCCTGCTTCAGTTGTAAAGGAGTTACTTGAAAATGCAGTAGATGCAGGTGCTACCAACATCCAGTTAATCGTAAAGGATGCCGGACGTTCACTGATACAGGTCATCGATAATGGAAATGGTATGAGTGCTATTGATGCAAAAATGGCTTTTGAAAGACATGCTACATCAAAAATTGAATCTGCCAACGACCTCTACAATTTGCATACCAACGGATTCAGAGGGGAAGCCCTGGCCTCTATAGCAGCTATTGCTCATGTAGTTTTAAAAACTAAAACCAAGGAAGACGAATTGGGTATTGAAATCAAGATCAATGGTGGTGATTTGATCAGTCAGCAACCCTCGTCCACACCTGTTGGCTCTAATTTTGAAGTCAAAAATCTTTTTTACAATATCCCTGCCAGAAGAAATTTTTTAAAATCAAATTCAATTGAGACCAGACATATCTTAGATGCCTTTCAACGGGTTGCACTGACCTATCCTAAAATAGCATTTTCGCTGGTGCATAATGAAAATGAACTTTTTAAATTGCCGGCAGGTTTATCTAAACAATGGAATGCAAATACAAGACAGCGTGTGATCAACATCATGGGTAAGTCAACCAATGAAAAACTCGTTCCGATCAGTGAGGAAACAGATATATTGAAAATAAATGGTTTTATTACCAAACCATCGTATGCCAAGAAGAAAAAAGGGGAGCAATTCTTTTTTGTAAACAATCGATTTATTAAAAGTCCATATCTCCATCATGCTGTGATGGGTGCTTATGAAGGATTATTAAGTCAAGGATACCATCCCTCCTATTTCCTTTACCTTGAAGTACCCCCAGCCAGCATAGACATCAATATACATCCTACTAAAACAGAGGTGAAATTTGATAATGAACGTGATTTATACGCAATCATTCGATCAACGATCAAGCACAGCCTGGGGCAGTACAATGTTTCTCCAAGTCTAGATTTTGATCGAGACTCCAGTCTTGACACTCCTTATGCCTATAAGGATAAAGCTTATATGAGTACTCCTTCTATCAAAATAGATCAGGATTTTAATCCTTTCAAGACGGATGACTATTCAAAATCCAAGCAACAAAGAACATCTGATAATCTTCAATGGGAGGCATTATATGTAAATGACCATCCAGAAAAAGAATTGATCAACAATATTACAGTTGATATGGATAATGTGACACAGGAGTTATTTGAAGAGACTCAGGAGGCAACAGCAGTCAAAACATTTCAGGTTCAATTAAAATATATTGCCAGTTCGATTAAATCAGGTATGGTATTAATAGATCAAAATGCCGCACATCAAAGAATTCTTTATGAGGAGTATTTGACCAAAATAACCTTGGAAGGAATCGGTCATCAACAATTGTTATTTCCATTAAAAGTCAATATCAGTAAAAATGATATGATCATTGTAGGCCAAATACAACAGGATCTGAAAAGTGCCGGTTTTAATATTTTTGAAATTCAAGAGGAAGCGCTGGTATTAGATTCTATCCCCACTACTATTACTGAAAAAGAGGTAATTGGGGTTCTGGAAACACTCATTGAAAATTTCAAAAATGAAGTTCCTGACTCTAGTTTTAGCCAGATTGATTTGATTACCAAAAGCTTGGCAAAAAGTCTTGCTATTAAAGTTGGTACACCATTAAATAATAAAGAGCAAGAAAATATTTTAAATAAATTATTTTCCTGTAAGGAGCCAAATTATTCACCATTTGGCAAACAAACATATGTAACCTTGTCTTTACAAGACTTGGAAGAAAAATTTAATTTATAATTCTCATGGGCAAATTAACAGAAGCCATCAAACATTTGATCATATTAAATGTTATTTTTTTTGCAGCAAGTTCCTTTTTCGGATTGAATCTTGGCAATTGGCTGGCTTTATATTTTCCAAAAAATGAACACTTTGGTTTTTGGCAATTTGTATCTCACATGTTTTTGCATGGAGGATTTATGCACATTTTGTTCAACATGTATGCTCTTTGGGCCTTTGGCTCACCGCTTGAGCAAATGTGGGGTAGAAACAAATTTTTATTCTTTTACTTATCAACAGGTATAGGAGCAGGTCTTATTTACACTGCTGTAAATTATTTTCAATTCAACAGTATCTACAACGATTTAATTGCAGTTGGTCTCCAGCCGGGAGATATTCAGAATCTGCTCGAATCGGGAAGGTATAATTCTGGAATTTTAGACCAAATTCCTGAAAAAAAATTATCTGAAATCTACCAAATATACAATACTCCTGCAGTAGGAGCTTCAGGTGCGATCTATGGGGTTTTAGTGGCTTTTGGAATGAGTTTTCCTAATGCGAAACTAGCCTTGATTTTTATTCCAGTACCTATCGCAGCGAAATATTTTATCCCGGTATTGATCGGACTAGATCTCTTTTCGGGAGTTACCGGTTTTTCTATTTTCGGCCAAGGCATAGCACATTTCGCCCATGTTGGTGGTGCCATAATAGGATTTATTATGATGAAATATTGGGAAAAGAATCAATTCAAAAGGTGGAACTAACAAGCGTAGAATTATGAATTGGATAACAAATCTTTACCACAATTTTCTTTCCAGAAGTATCGTAGAAAGAATCATTTTAATTAATGTGGCGCTTTTTGTTCTTACCTACCTTTTTA
>JAAESS010000343.1 GCA_024229195.1 Flavobacteriales bacterium
CAAGACTCAGTAGGTGCTTCCCAATTTAAATTTTGGGCCATCCAAGTTTGACTACCAAGTGTTAAGGTACGATACTCTTGTGCATCACGTGCATCAGTCATAGTACCTTCAACGATTATTTGATCCGATAAAGATGTTGATGATGATGAGGAATTTAAATTAGAAGAACTCTGACCATTTTGTCCTGAACTAGAGGACTTTTGAGTACTCGATTGCCCAGAAGAACTACTTAAACTAGACGAATTTTGGCTATTTGAGCTCTCTCCTGAACTAGAAGGTCCAACAGTACTAGACTGAATAGACGAAGAGCTATTTTCGGTATCACTATCATTTACGCCTGAACACGCATTTAAAAAAAATCCAAGTGTTAAAACAAAGATTACTCTTTTCATCATTTACTCCTCAATCACAAATCACATTTTTACAATCCACAGCTAAAAATAATTAATAGTTTCAATCTGACCTGTCACACTATAACGGACACAGTATTTATGCAGCCTGTTTTGTTTTCTCAAAGGATAATGGGCTGACATTTCCTAGAGTTGAATGTTTACGGTTCGAATTATACCAACTTTCGATCCAGTCATAAAGGATCCATTCTAATTCATTTGTATTTCGTGCAAAGATTTTATTTAATCCAGTTTCTTGTTTAAGCGTTCCGAAAAAACTTTCAACGACTGCATTATCCCAACAATTGCCACGTCGACTCATAGATTGAAGTATACCGTATTCCTTTAATTTCGCTCTAAACATTTTGGATCCATATTGACAACCTTGATCTGAATGAAACATGATTCGCCATCGTCTAGGTGATCTTGTCTGCATCGCACTTTCTAGAGCTCTTACGATTAGATCAGTATCTGGTCGTTCAGAAGTGGCCCAACCAATAATTCGTCTTGAGTATAGGTCTACGACAACAGCAAGGTATACCCATCCTTTATCAGTCCATATATATGTAATGTCGCCTGCCCAATAACGGTCTACCCTTTTAGGGCTAAATTTTCTTTTTAATCGATTCGGTACTGTAATGCTTTCAAGTATGTTTTTACTATAAGGATTGGTCTTTTTAACAAATGGCAATGCCTTTAATCCTTCTTCATACATGATTCTAAGGGTATCTCTATAAGAAATACAAAAGCCATTATTTAGCATCTCAGCCCTAATCATTCTGTGTCCATAAGTATCACGACTATGAAAAAATATCGAACGAACTTGATGTCTAATCACTTGGTCTTTTTTAGCATACTCAACACAGGATTTTCTTTTTATCCAATCATAATAACCTGAATGACTTACTTTGAAATGCCTGCAAAGTAAACGGGTTGAATGTTTAGTGCTCAGCTTCTGAATCGCGGCATATTTTTTTTGAGCTCTTCCTGTGCAAAATATGCCGCCGCTTTTTTTATGATTTCTAATTCTTCTTGAAGTAATGAGTTCTTTTTTTCAAGTTGTCTTATTTTTTCTGCTTGAGTTATTGATTCCGCAAAACCAACACTCTTATCTGAACGATCATTATCTTTCAATATCCAGCTATTTAAAACGCCATATGAAATGCCAAGATTCCTGGCAGTTTGAGCCACGTTCCCAGTTTCCTTAGCTGTAATGACTGCTTTCTCTTTATATTCTGCAGTGTATCGGTTGTTTATTCGCTTGGTCATAATTGACACCTCTCGTTAGTAAATCTACTATTTTAGGGTGTCCGCTATTGCGTGACAGGTCAGACACACTTTCCAAGATGATTCCAATTCCATTTCTTCAAACAAACAGATGCTTCATTTGCTGCTGATAACTCAAAACTGTTTACACTTGTTATTCTATTAAAATTTC
>JAAESS010000344.1 GCA_024229195.1 Flavobacteriales bacterium
ATAATGAACCGTTCTGGGAAACCTTTACTAAAGAGGTTTACAAGGCTATTGAAGCAGATTAAAATTGTTTCATTTTCAATAGCTTCAATATACTATCCGTAAACGAATCAACAGTCACTCCATCCATCTCCATGGCAATGGAATGATCCACGACCATGTCTACCCGATTCAAGGGAAATGCCAATCCGGTAACTATCCTTCTGAGCATAAATACCTCTTGGTCTTCAACATGGTGATCGGCTTTTACCATGATTAACAGATCATACAATCTTTCGATTCTTTCCACACAATCCAGATGAGCAATGGTTGGAACTTTTTCAGGAAATTTTATAATATCCCGAAACTGCTCATTCGAAATATTATATTTTTTTGAAACTTTTGCCAAAAACTCTATCTCCTCTGGAGAGATTTGATCATCGGATTTTGCAATACGAACTATATTTGCAAAATGACTGAGATTCCTTTGTTGACCAATACCTATATATAAATCATAAATACCCATAAAATCAAATTTAATACTTATCTAAAGATACAAATTATTGATTTGTATTTTAGAATATTGTCTTGAAAAATGATTTAATAATCTGAGCGAATACACTTATCTTTGACGAAAAATAATCATCTTGAGTAAGCAGATCATTGCTGAACTTTATAAGAATTTTGACAAGGTTACCTCTATTATAACCCATGTTAAAAATGACGAGAAGCAAATTGAAATTAGCAATTTGAGGGGCTCCTCATTGTCTATGGTGATCTCTTCGGTGTTCAGTTCAACTGAAAAACCCCTGCTGCTTATTTGTAATGATAAAGAAGAGGCGGCCTATTATCTGAACGATCTAGAACAATTATTAGATGCAGATGAAGGTAGCAAAAGAGATGATGTGCTTTTTTATCCCGGCTCTTACAGAAGACCTTATCAGATTGAAGATACCGACAATGCCAATATTCTTTTGAGGGCAGAGGTTCTCAACAGAATCAATTCCCAAAAGAAGCCGGCCCTCATTGTTACCTATGCCGATGCATTATTTGAACAGGTAATTACCAAAAGTGAACTAAAAAGAAATACGATAAAGCTCTCCGTTGGTGAAACTCTTTCTCTCGATTTCATCCACGATCTGCTTCATGAATATAAATTCAACAGAGTTGATTTTGTAATCGATCCCGGAGATTTTGCCATTAGAGGTGGAATTATCGATGTGTTTTCATTTTCGAACGATCACCCATTTAGAATTGAATTTTTTGGGGATGAAATAGACAGCATCAGGACCTTTGATATTGAGTCACAGCTTTCGATCGATCGGATGAACAAGATCGATATCATGCCAAATGTGGAAAATAAATTTCTTGAAGAGAAAAGACAAAGTTTTCTTTCCTATATTTCTTCAAAGACAGTAGTTTTCACTAAAAATCCACAGCTAAACTCAAACCGACTCGATAAATTATTTGAAAAGGCGAAAGATGCTTTTAAAAATTTAGAAGGTGAGATAAAACACAGCAATCCCGAAGAATTGTTTTGCACCGGAAAATTGATAGAGGATCAATTATTGGATTTCACCAATGTCTTAATAGAAAACAGCCCTAGCCATAAAGTCAGCAAAAGCATCAATTTTGATACGCTTCCGCAACCTGCTTTCAATAAACAGTTTGATCTTTTGATAAAAAATTTAAATGAAAATACTGATCAGGGCATCACAAATTACCTTTTTTGCGACAATGAAAATCAAGCCAAACGCTTCCATGATATTTTTGATGATCTCGATCAGAGTGTCACCTATGAAACCATAACCACACCTTTATACCAAGGATTTACCGATAGGGATTTAAAAATTGCCTGCTACACAGATCATCAGATCTTTGAACGCTATCATAAATTCAGGTTGAAAAGTGGATTTGCCAAAAAACAATCCATACAGCTTAAAGAACTGACCAATCTGGAAATTGGTGATTATGTAACCCATATCGATCATGGAATTGGTCGCTTTGGAGGTTTACATAAGATTGATGTGGAAGGTAAAAAACAGGAGGCGATCAAGCTTATCTATGGCGAAAGAGATGTACTATATATCAGTATCCATGCGCTACATAAGATCACCAAATATAACGGGAAAGAAGGTAAAGCGCCAAAGGTTCATAAACTGGGGTCAAATGTCTGGAAAAACTTAAAGCAAAAGACCAAAGCCAGGGTAAAGCATATTGCCTATAACTTGATCGAATTATATGCAAAAAGAAGGCTGCAAAAAGGATACGCCTACCGTGAGGATAGCTATCTCCAGCACGAATTGGAAGCAAGCTTTATTTATGAGGATACCCCAGACCAGTTGAGTGCCACCGAAGCTGTCAAAGCAGACATGGAGAAGGACCAGCCAATGGACAGGTTAATTTGTGGAGATGTAGGGTTTGGGAAAACCGAAATTGCGATCAGAGCGGCTTTTAAAGCTGTTGACAACGGCAAACAGGTTGCCATTCTGGTACCTACTACGATTCTCGCTTTTCAACATGCCAAGACATTTCGGGAGAGGCTAAAAGATTTTCCCTTAAGGGTGGACTACTTAAACAGGTTTAGAACCACGAAACAAAGAAAAGATGTACTCGAAGGACTTGCAAATGGGGCCGTGGATATCGTCATTGGTACGCACCAGTTGGTCAGTAAAACTGTAAAATTCAAAGATCTTGGATTGTTAATCATTGATGAGGAACAAAAATTTGGGGTTGCAGTTAAAGACAAATTGAAGACAATCAAAGAAAATATTGACACTTTAACCTTAACGGCCACACCTATCCCAAGGACACTTCAATTCTCATTGATGGCAGCCAGAGATCTTTCTGTCATTAAAACACCTCCTCCAAATAGACATCCCATCGAAACAAATGTCATCCGTTTTGGTGAAGAGGCCATTAGAGATGCTATTCGTTATGAAATTCTTCGCGGTGGACAGGTTTTCTTTATCCATAACAGAATTGAAAATATCAAAGAGGTGGCAGGTCTTATTCAGCGATTGGTTCCGGATGCAAAGGTCGGTATTGGCCATGGTCAGATGGATGGTAAACAGTTGGAACAACTGATGCTTCAGTTTATCAATGGTGACTTTGATGTTCTGGTCAGTACTACAATTGTTGAGAGTGGACTGGATGTACCTAATGCCAATACTATTTTTATCAATAACGCGAATAATTTTGGCCTGAGTGATCTTCATCAGATGAGAGGGCGCGTGGGAAGGTCAAACAAACGAGCATTTTGCTACTTGATCACACCCCCTTATCATATGATGACAGATGACGCCAGAAAACGAATTCAGGCGCTTGAGATACATTCTGAGTTGGGAAGTGGTTTTTATATCGCCATGAAAGATCTTGAAATAAGAGGAGCCGGTGATCTTTTGGGAGGGGAGCAAAGTGGTTTTATAAACGATATTGGGTTTGAAACCTATCAAAAGATCTTAAATGAAGCCATACAGGAACTGAAGGAAAATGAATTCAAAAATCTTTATCATCAGGATGAAGATCAAATCAAGGAATATGTAAAAGAAGTTCAAATAGACACTGATTTTGAGATTCTTTTCCCGGATGATTATATTTCCAATATTGCCGAAAGACTTAGCCTTTACAAGGAGCTTAGTGATCTTGAATCAGAGGATGAGATCAAATCTTTTGAGAAAAAATTGATCGATCGATTTGGAGATCTTCCTATCGAAGCAGTTGACCTTTTAAACTCTGTAAGACTCAAATGGGTAGCGCGTTCGCTTGGTCTTGAACGAGTGATCTTAAAACAGAAAAGAATGGTTGGTTATTTTCTTTCCGACCAGCAAAGTGATTTCTTCCAAAGTCCTTTTTTCACCAGAGTCCTAACTTATGTTCAAAAAAATAACACGACCTCTGTGATGAAAGAAAAACAAACCAAAAAAGGTTTGAGATTACTCATTACCTTTATCAGAATTGACAGTATTGAAAAGGCTTTACAGACGCTTCATGACATTTAGTTAATTTCCTGTTAATAAGTCTGCGCATATTTTAAACTTTCCATCTTTATGCCATACTAATTTTTTGTACTTTTTAAAAAACAAATCGTAGCACGTTGCACTGTTACCTATGAAAAATTAACTACATGAATTTAAATTGATGTGGTCTCACCTAAAAAAGTACATATGAAAAAAAGCACAACCAAGAAAATTTACGTTCTCGACACATCTGTTTTATTATTTGATCATAATTCGATTACAAGCTTTGAAGAGAATGATGTAGCCATCCCAATTACAGTTCTTGAAGAACTTGATCAATTTAAAATTGGAAACGAAACAAAAAATTTTGAGGCTCGTGAAGTAATTAGGTTCTTGGATAAGCTTTCTGGTAATAATGGCTTAAATAAATGGATAAAACTCGAAGAAGAGAAAGGTCGTATTAAGGTGATCATGGATGAACTTACCTTAGATAAAACAGATGCAGAAGAAATCTACGGCAATCGAAAAAATGATCACAAGATCATCAATGCAGCTATTTCTCTTATGAATGAAGAAAAAAAGCATACTGTTATCTTGGTGACTAAGGATATCAATTTAAGATTAAAAGCCAAGGCGATAGGTCTGATTTCAGAAGATTATGAGACGGGTAAAGTAAAGAATATTAAGAAATTTTCAGAGGGACTTCCGGTGATTGACAACATCGATGCTGATGTTATTCAAAGTATTTATCAAAAAAACAAGGTCAAAGAAAAAGGAATTCTTGGAAAGGAAAAAATTACCAACGGGTACTATATTCTCAACAATTGTACAAACTCAGTGCTTGCACGATATAACGGTGAATCAGATTTTATTGAAAAAGTAGATAAAAAATATGTTTTTGGGATCAAACCCAGAAATGCCGAACAAACCTTTGGATTAAATGCTTTGTTAAATGAAAATATTAAACTCGTAGCATTAGAAGGTGTTGCAGGTACAGGAAAAACCTTATTGGCTCTGGCCTCTGCTTTAGAACAAAAAAATAAATATGATCAGATCATCCTTGCCAGACCAATTATTCCATTGAGTAACAGAGAAATTGGTTTTCTCCCTGGTGATGCTGAAGATAAGATCTCTCCCTATATGCAACCGCTTTGGGACAACCTGACTTTTATCAAAAATCAGTTTAAGGCCAATGAGAAAAAAAGCCGAATTCTGGAACAATTACAGGAATCCGGATTACTAACGATAACGGCCCTTGCTTTTATAAGAGGTCGCAGTTTAACGAATTCTATTTTTATTATTGACGAGGCTCAAAATTTAACACCTCATGAAGTAAAAACGATCATCACAAGAGCCGGTGAAGGAACAAAAGTGATCTTTACAGGAGACATCAATCAAATAGACACGCCTTACATGGATGAGCACAGTAATGGGCTCACTTATTTGATCGACAGGCTAAAAGGAAATGCGCTCTTTGCCCACATAAAACTGGAAAAAGGAGAACGTTCGGAATTAGCCAATTTAGCAAATGAAATGCTTTAACAATTTTCCTGACTCAGGGTTTCGCTTCATGTGAACCCCTGAGTCTATTTTTAATCTCAGAAATATTTTTTGTTACAAAACCTTCCCTTAATCGTCTTAAAGGAAATACATATCATGAAAAAAATATTTTTGTTATTGATCATTGTCACTTTTTCTTCTTGTGCTGTCAATACATCTTTTAATACATTTTATCAGAATCACGAAGATGATTCAGAGTTTTCCTTTGGCCTAAGCAGTGCCTTAATTGCCAGATTTTTACCAGATGAAGATATGCAGGAGATAAAGCCGCTACTAAAAAAAGCAAAGCATATTCGAATTCTTGTATTTTCAGAATTCGCTGAAGACAAGTCAGAGCAATTCAATAAGTTTATCAATCGCTCCAGATTTGAAGAAATGGTCAAGTTAAAATCCAACGACAATAAAATTGGGTTTTTTGTCCTTAAAAGAAATAAAAAAATAAAAGAAATAGTTCTTGAAATTTCATCAGGTGATGATCTGGTTTTGATCGGATTGAAAACGAATCTTACGCAAGAGGATCTCGATAAAATATTCGAAGGAAAAAAAGCAGAAAAACTAATTATGTAACAGGTATTTTTCTCACCATTATTGACAGTAGCAAAGGGAAAAATCTTTTGACATATACCGCAACTTTTTCAAGCAGGCCGCCAATAACTACTTCCTGTTTTTCACGAGTAATCGCTTTCACAGCTTTTCTGGCAAAATGCTCCGGATCCAGGCCATTTGCCGTGGCCTTGTCAAGGGTTCCTTGTTTTTCCCCTTGAGCCGTCAATGCATTGATAGATACCTTTGTATTAACATATCCCGGACAGATTAAGCTAACTTTTATTTGATCTTTATATAATTCGGCCCTTAGGCTGTCAAAAAAACCATGCAAGGCATGTTTGGAAGCTGAATAAGATGACCTTAAAGGTGTTCCGATCTTTCCTACAACACTTGTGATCACAACAAAATGACCATTTCTGTTTTCAACAAAATGGGGAATCATTGCTTTGGTCAGGGCAATTGTTCCAAAATAATTAATATCAAAAATTTTTCTATCCACTTCTAAATTGGTTTCAGCTGCAAAAGATCTCTGGCTGATTCCTGCATTGTTGATCATTACATCAACACTTCCATACATATCAATGGCTTGTGCAACAGTTTTTTTAAATGTTGAGGTATTAGCCAGATCTATGGGAAGTACTTTTACACTATTAGGATACATACATAATGACTTCACTTTTTCAAGTTCTTCAGAATTTCTGGAAGAAAGGATCAGCTTTGCTCCTCTTTTTGAATACTCATTTGCCATGGCTGCACCAATCCCTGAAGATGCTCCTGTAATCCAAATAATCTTATCCTTTACGTTCATAAAAATGGTTTTTTCAAATATACTCAATTGAAAATTTCTCTGCCTTAAAGTCTTGTTTGAGCCATTACTCACTTTTAAGATAAATTGTACCTTTGCAAAAAATCTTTTATGAAGGGGGTATTTCTATTTTTCGCTTTGATAATTTGTTCCCATATGCATGCTCAATATGCCATCCAAGGAACCATTGATCCTGGCCATGACTATTCATGGATCCTGTTGTATCAAATGCAAAATGGTGACCAGTCATATGTAGCAAATGCTGACGTTGTGGATGGACAATTTACTTTTGAAATTGATGAAACTCAACCAGCAGGAATTTACAGGGCCTACTATCAAATAGAGAACAGCTTATATGTTGAGTTTATCTACAACAAAGAAGAGGTAGAGTTCTCATTTGACCCGGGAGATCCTATGGAATCTATTACTTTTTCACAATCCGAAGAAAATAGTATTTACCACGATTATTATAAAGCAATCAAACAAAAACAACAGAAAATAGACTCTATCCAGGTTTCCTATTTTCAGGCAATTGAAAAAGAAGAGAATGAGAGGCTTTCAAAGGACTATAAAACTTTTCTTGCAGAGCTAAAAGAGGAACAGCGTGACTATGAAAATAGATCATCCGGACTACTTGCGAATTATTTTATAAAAGCCAGTGCACAATACAATGCCGAGAGTCCTCAGAAGGACCCCAACGATTATCTCAAAGCGATCAAAGATCATTTCTTTGATTCAATGAGTGTTTCTGACACTGTATTGAGTCACTCTACTTTTATCAATGACCGCCTCAATGATTACGTCTTTTATTTGAATCAGGGGGATGACTTTATTTCAGAGAATGAACTTCAAAAAAATGCCATAGAAAAAGCAGTAAAATGGATAGGCTCTTCAACAGAGGTCTTGGTAAGTTTCGAAGAAGAATTATTGGATAATTACCTCTTACAGGAGAATTTAGAAATGGTCAATTTTGTTATTGAAAATTATTACAATAATTTACCTGAAGAGTATCGAGATCAGAGCTTACTCGGAGAAATTGAATCCGCGGTAAAAACTGCCATTGGCATCAAGGCGCCAGATTTTAATTGGAGTGAGAATGGATCGGATTATTCACTTCACACATTAACAGGCACAGACTATTACATTGTCTTGTTTTTCAGTTCGAACTGTCCTCATTGTCAAATGGAGATTCCGGAGTTTTATAAATTCATTAGCGGTATTGAAAATTTAAAAGTAGTGGCTGTTGGTCTGGAAGATGAAAAAGAGAGTTGGGAAGCAATGACAAATGAGTACTCTGAATTTATCAACATTTTGGACCTTGATAAATGGTCGAGCCAAAAAGTAAGTGATTATGGCATCACTGCTATACCTACCTACCTTGTGCTTGATGCTGAAAAAAATATTCTTGCCAAACCCGAAGATTTTGAGGAGCTAAAATCTCTGTTTGAAACAAGACAATGATCTCTATTCAAGGAGAATTATCGATCATTTCATGTTTTCAAAAATGATAAAAGGCATCTTCAAGATGGGTGATTGAGGTTTCTACTTGGTTGTGAACAATTCCAATCACATCGAAACGAACATCTACATTTAGATTTTGAAACACGACATAATGATTAATCGCCTTTACCAGCAGTTTGATCTTTTGTTTGTTTATAAATTCCTGGGGGTCGCCAAAAAAACGAGTTGATCGGGTTTTTACCTCTACAATCACCAAGATAGATCCTTGCTGTGCGATGATGTCGACCTCGGCTTTTTGAAATCGCCAATTCTGTTCACGAATTGAAAATCCTTTTTTGATCAAAAACTCAACAGCCATTTGTTCTCCCAAGAGCCCAAGTTCATTATGAGCTGCCATCTACTTATCTGAATCGTATTTTTGCTTTCTTACTGGTTACTTTCATATCTACATAACTTCCCAACATTAGAGATCTGTTATCATCTACATGACCTGCGGGAAAGTCAAAAACTATCGGGAAATCAGTTCCCTCTGTCGCCTCCAAAACGATCTCTTCCAATGTTCTCCCAAAGGGATTACTTTCGTTTGATTTCAGCTTAAAATTACCGACGATGATGCCTTCACAATTCAAAAAATATCCAGCTCTTTTTAAACTGATCATCATCCGATCAATATGATACAAGGCCTCACCAACATCCTCAATAAATAATATCTTTCTGTTCATGTTCAAGTTAGTGTCAGAAGCGAGCATACTGTAAACAATTGAAAGGTTACCCCCAGCCAACTGTCCTGAACTTTCGCCGAGACGATTGAACTCTGATGAATCAATTTTATATTGTAGTTTTTTGCCAAATAAAGTTTTATGTAAAGTCTTGATAGATTCCCTTTGCACAGGATCTTCAAGATTCAAAGTCAGAGGCATCTGCGCATGAACAGATTGATAACCCAACTCGTGTAATTTATTGTGCAACACTGTAATGTCTGAGTAGCCAATGATCCATTTAGGTTGTTCGATAAATTTTGAAAAATCAAGGTCATCAATAATTCGAACCGTTCCATAGCCTCCTCTGGCAGCCCAAATCGCTTTGATGCTTGGGTTATCCAGCGCTTTTTGAAGATCTTCCAGACGCTCCTCATCGGTACCTGCAAAACTATAGTCCTGCGAAAGCAAATGATTACCAAAAAAAACAACTAAACCCCAATGATTGGCTAATTCAATTCCTGCATCTAAACCTTTTCTATCTTTTATCTTTCCTGCTGGTGCTAAAATCATGATAGTATCTCCCTTTTTAAGAGCAGCAGGTCTTAGCAAATCTCCTGTAATGGCGATATTCGAATCGTTTTGAGCTCGTATCCCCCAACAAAAAACTGATAGAAATAAACAACAGAAAATCAATGAAAATTTATTCATAGACATCATATTCTTTTTTTTATAAAAATAGAATTTAATATTTATTATCTGACCACTGAAACATAAGTATCTCTGTGTGGCTTGATAAATGTAAATAAAGAATGACATGTTTGCCCCTTTTTACTACTTTTGTGATCATAATTTTTTTACATGCAAGATCCTAAAAGATACACGATAACTGCGGCTTTGCCCTATACCAACGGACCTGTTCACATTGGTCATTTGGCAGGGGTTTATGTTCCGGCAGATATTTATGCCAGATACCTCCGTCTCAATGATAAGGAGGTTGCGTTTGTTTGCGGTTCGGATGAACATGGTGTCCCGATCACCTTAAAAGCAAAAGCAGAAGGTGTATCACCTCAGGCAGTGGTCGATAAATACCATGAGATCATCAAATCTTCTTTTAAGGAATTCGGTATAACATTTGATAATTATTCGAGGACCTCTGCACCCATTCATCACGAGACCGCCTCTGATTTTTTTAAGGATCTATATGAGCATGGAAAGTTTATTGAAGAAACTTCTGCGCAATTGTATGACGAAGATGCCAAACAATTTCTAGCGGACAGATTTATAGTAGGAACTTGTCCAAAATGCGGATTTGAGGAGAGTTATGGTGACCAATGTGAAAATTGTGGGACAAGTCATAACGCGCAAGATCTTATCAATCCAAAATCGGTGATTACCGGCAATGTCCCTTCTTTAAAAGAAACAAAACACTGGTATCTTCCATTGAATGAGTACGAAAACTGGCTAAGTGAATGGATTTTAAAAGGCCATAAAAAAGATTGGAAGGCCAATGTACTGGGTCAGGTAAAATCATGGGTAGACGATGGCCTTAAACCAAGAGCCGTGACAAGAGACCTTGATTGGGGTATCCCTGTTCCCGTTAAAGGAGCTGAAGGAAAAGTTTTATATGTTTGGTTTGATGCACCGATCGGTTATATTTCATCAACCAAGGAGTGGGCCAAAAGAACAGGAAAAGACTGGGAGCCTTTTTGGAAGGATCAAGATACAAGTCTGATCCATTTTATTGGAAAAGACAATATTGTTTTTCACTGTATCATCTTCCCGGCAATGTTAAAAGCTCAAGGTAGTTATATCCTCCCTGAGAATGTTCCTGCAAATGAGTTTTTAAATCTGGAAGGAAATAAGATCTCAACCTCGAAAAACTGGGCGGTATGGCTTCATGAATATCTTGTAGATTTCCCTGAAAAACAAGATGTTTTGAGGTATGTTCTTACGGCAAATGCCCCTGAAACCAAAGACAACGACTTTACCTGGAAAGATTTTCAGGCAAGAAATAACAATGAACTGGTTGCCATTTTTGGTAATTTTATCAATCGTGTGCTTGTACTGACCAACAAATATTATGAGGGAGTGATTCCTGAAGCGAAAACTTTTACTGACATAGACTTGCAAACTTTGGATTTGATGTCTAAATATCCTGATGTCATTTCTTCATCAATTAAGAGGTATCGATTTAGAGAAGCCCTTTCTGAGTTGATGAATTTAGCAAGATTAGGTAATAAATACCTGGCAGATGAAGAACCATGGAAACAAATTAAGACAGATCCAGAGCGCGTAAAAACCATCATGTTCGTTGCGCTTCAGATCGCTTCTGCACTTGCTGTATTATCTGAACCTTTCTTACCTTTTACCAGTGGGAGACTGAAAGCAATGTTAAACATGGATGATTTGAAAACTGTTAAATGGAGTGTTGTCAGTACAGAAAAAATGCTGCTTCCTTCTCAGCATCAGATCGAAAAGGCTGAATTACTTTTTTCTAAAATTGAAGATGCTGAAATTCAGTTACAGATCGATAAATTGGAGGCAACCAAAGCAAGTAACATCGAAGTAAAAATTGAGCCCCAAAAGGAAACCATCAATTTTGAAGATTTTACAAAACTGGATATTAGAATTGGCACCATCCTTGAAGCAAAGAAGATTCCAAAAACAAAAAAACTACTGAAACTAAAAGTTGATGTAGGTATAGATACCAGAACAATCGTTAGTGGGATTGCCGAAAGTTTTGATCCGAAGGATATCATTGGTCAAAAAGTATCGGTCCTTGTTAATCTTGCTCCTCGCAAGCTAAGAGGTGTTGAGAGTCAGGGCATGATATTGATGAGTGACACGGCAGATGGCAAGCTCAGCTTTATAGAGCCTGATGGAGATACTGTAGGAAATGGAGAAAGAGTGAGTTAATAATTTATATCGAAAATTTAAAAACATGAAATGATGAATTTGTTTCATGTTTTTTTATGCCCTAAATTGAGGTATTCAAAATAAAATCATCCTTTGTCAACCCCAGCAATGTTTTTTGCGTCTATTTAATTGTAAGGTCTAATAGAAGCATGTCCAAAGTCATTAAAATAAATAACACTTCTCAATTAATCAAGCAATCGCTTCAAAATAACAGAACGGCTCAAAAGCTATTGTACGAGAAGTTTTCACCAAAAATGTTGCGTTTATGCGCTTACTATATAAAAGACTTACAGCAATCTGAAGAAGTCATGTTAAACGGATTTCTTAAAGTTTTTACAAAACTCGACCAGTTTACGGATCGTGGAAGTTTTGAGGGGTGGATTCGCAAAATAATGGTTTACGAATGTATTTCTTACTTGCGAAAAAAGAACAAGCTCATTTTTACAGATGAGATCGAAAACTACAACCCCGGAGTTGATAATGAAATCGAATTAAAAATAGCTGTTGAAGATCTTGAAAACTACATCAGTTTATTACCCGAAGGAAGTAAAATTGTTTTTAACATGTATGTAATTGAAGGTTACAAACATGCTGAGATTGCTGAGATACTGAAAGTCAGTGTCGGAACTTGTAAAACTCAGCTATTTAGAGCTCGAAAAGCATTACAAGGAATGATTTCTTCACATCAAAAAAAAGTATTATGAAAGGACATAAACTAAAAGAAGAACTTCAAAAAAGAACCATAGAGCCATCAAAAGGCTCCTGGGAGTTATTGGATAAAAAATTGACTTCTTTCGAAACGGAAAAGAAAAAGAGAAATTGGATGCCATTAAAAGTTGCCTCCATGATATTAATAATTGTTTCTGTTGGGATCTATTTTTATCAGCCCGAACAAAGTCATAATGATACTCCTTTAATTGCAGCCCCTTCATCCGAAGAAAATTTAAACCCATTACCAGATCAAAATGCGGTTATTGAAACTGAAATTGTTGAAAAAACTGAAGATACATCCTTTGAAAACAGTCCAGCCGCAGATGCAATAAAATACGTAGCCCCTGAAGAGGAAATAGACTACACTCAATCTGATTTGAATCAGAAGTCTACAGAAAATCTCGAAGATACTGTCATCTTAATCGATATTATTTCAACAGAAATTTTAAGCGCTGAAATTGCAGCTTCAAACGACGAATTGATCGATGAAGAAATAGAAGAGTTACTACATCAGGCTAAAGTTAAATTGATAGTCAATGGTCAAATTTCTCCTAAGAAACTTGTGAACAACGATGCCCTTTTAAATGCAGTCGAAAATGATCTTGACAAAGATTTCAAGCAAAAAGTAATTGAGAAAATTGTCAACACACTTAAAAAAGACAAAGAAGTTGTAAGCTCAAAAGAAAATTGATTAAAGATTATATCCTATTATGAAACAAATACTCCTTATTGCATTTATCATTAGCCAGGTAGTTTGCTGTCCTCAAATCTATGCTCAGGAAAATGAAAACAACACTGAAAAAGAAGCTTCTTTAGAGCAAAAAAAAGAGCAAATAATTGCAGAGGAAAAAGAGGCCCTAAAAAAGGAAGTCTTGGCGATTAATGAACGATTTAACAATGGTGAAATCACCTCTGAAGAGTCGGATAGATTAAAAGACAAAGCAGCAGAAATACATGCCTTAAATATTGAAAATAAAATAGCCATACTAGAGAATTCAATTGCTTTGTCTGAACGGGGAGAGACCTATAAGGATACTGTCGATATTTATGGTGAAGAAGGCAAAGACCTCTCTCGAATTGAGATCCAGTTTTTTGACGAAGAAGATTCAATGATCGAGATAAGTACCGGTCAACAAAAAAAATATGACAAAAGAACCCGATCTCATTTATTGATGGCATTTGGCTTTAACAATGCTATTATTGAAGGTCAGTCAATCAATAAATCTCCTTATAAAATGGGAAAAAGCAAGTTTTTTGAAATAGGCTGGACCTGGTCAACTCGTTTACTTGAAGATTCAAATAACATACGATTCAGATATGGTTTTGCCTTTCAATTCAATGGGCTAAATCCAACCGACAATAAATATTTTGTTCAAGATGGCGAGCTCACGTATTTAGAAGAATTTCCTGGTAGTTTGACAAAGTCAAAACTAAGAATGGATAATTTGGTTGTTCCAATTCATTTTGAATTTGGTCCTTCTAAAAAAATTGACAAAGGAAATTATTTTCGCTATTCTACCAGAAAAAAATTCAAATTTGGCATCGGGACATATTTCGGTTTTAACCTGAGAACCCGACAGAAGCTAAAATATACTGAAGACGGATCAAAACGTAAAGATAAGATCACACAAAGTTATAACACAAGTAACTTAATCTACGGCTTGAGTAGTTATATGGGTGTGGATTCTTTTTCAATCTATGTGAAGTATGACCTGAACAGAATATTTAATGAACCAAATCGAAAAGAAAACAATATTTCTTTAGGACTGAGGTTTGACCTGTAAAACATCTTTATGAGACCCAATGACTATTTTTTCAATGGGTTTTTAGCTTCTGAGTATTAATTATATGATTGAAATAATACCTTTGTGTTTTTCAAATGTATTCAATGCAGATACTCAATTTTATTGTCTCCAAAACAAGTCTTCCTTTAAATGGAATTGAAAATACAATCAAACTTTTAAATGAAGATTGTACCGTCCCTTTTATCTCGAGATACAGAAAAGAACGTACCGGGAATCTTGATGAAGTCGAGATTGGTAAAATTCTGGAATTCAAAAAAATTTATGAGGAACTAGGAAAAAGAAAACTGAGTATTTTAAAATCACTTGAAGAGCAGGAGGTTTTAACTGATCAGTTACAATCTCAAATAAATGCTACAGTTGATCTGAATTCGCTTGAAGACCTCTATCTACCCTTTAAGAAAAAAAGAAAAACAAAAGCTGAGAAAGCCCGCTTGAACGGATTAGAACCATTGGCTAAGATCATCATGAGTCAAAAGCCAGATCAATTAGACCTTATAGTCAAAAGGTATTCAAACGACGAAATTAGTAAGTCGGATGCCCTGGAAGGAGCCAGACATATTATTGCTGAATGGATCAATGAAAGAAGCAGCGTCAGAAATCGGGTTCGATGGCATTTAGATAAATTTGCCAGGATTCAGACCAAAGTTGTCAAAGCTAAGGCTGATCATGAAAAAGCCTTAAAATTCAAAGATTATTTTAACTGGGAAGAAGCGCTCAAATCTTGCCCTTCTCATCGTTTACTGGCTATTTTAAGAGCTGAGCGGGAAGGTTTTATTCGCCTTTCGATTGATCTTGACAAGGATAAAATAATTGATGAAATCAAACATAGAATTATCACATCTCGTGGTGATTGCGAAGCTCAGATTTCTTTAGCAATACAAGATTCGTTTAAAAGATTGCTCTTTCCATCTCTTTCCAATGAAATTTTGAATGTCGCTAAAGAAAAAGCAGATGATAATGCCATTGCTGTTTTTTCAAAAAATTTAAGGCAACTTTTACTAGGTGCACCTTTGGGTGAAAAAAGAATTCTAGCCATAGATCCGGGGTTTCGATCAGGATGTAAAGTTGTTTGTTTAAGTGCCCAGGGATTGCTAGAGTACAATGAAAACATTTATCCTCATGCTCCTGCTAACGATAGCAAAGGAGCCATAAAAAAATTGAGTTCCTTAGTCGATGCCTATAAGATCGATGCCATTGCTATCGGAAATGGAACAGCTTCAAGAGAAACAGAAAGTCTGGTCAAAAGAATTCGATTCAATAGAGATATACAGGTTTTTATAGTCAATGAAGCCGGGGCCTCTATATATTCTGCTTCAAGAATTGCTCGGGACGAATTTCCGAACTATGATGTAACGGTAAGAGGTGCCGTATCAATTGGACGCAGACTGGCTGATCCTTTGGCAGAATTGGTCAAGATCGATCCTAAATCTATTGGAGTAGGTCAATACCAGCATGATGTTGATCAAAACAAATTAAAAAACAGTTTGGATACTGCAGTAGAGAGTTGTGTAAACACTATTGGCGTCAATATCAATACAGCCAGCGTTTCCTTATTAAGTTATGTGTCTGGTATCGGTGAAAAACTGGCTGAAAATATTGTTGCCTATAGAAAAGAGAAGGGCTCTTTTATGTCTCGATCGGATATTAAAAAAGTTCCTAGATTAGGTGAAAAGGCTTTCGAACAAAGTGCAGGATTCTTAAGGATTAAAAATGCCAAAAATCCGCTTGACGACTCTGCAGTTCACCCTGAAAGCTATGACCTGGTTCGAAAAATTGTCAGCGATACAAATAAAAGTATCCCGGATATAGTCGGCAATAAAGATCTTCTCTCTAAAATTGATCTCAATAAATACTGCACGAATCAAATAGGTCTGCCAACTTTGAAGGATATCATTCACGAACTGGAAAAACCGGGACTTGACCCTCGAGAAAAAGCCAAGGTATTCACCTTTGATCAAAATTTGAGAAATATCGATGACCTAAGAGAAGGGCAATTACTTCCGGGTATTATCAATAATATCACCAATTTTGGATGTTTTGTGGATATAGGAATCAAAGAAAATGGACTGATCCACGTTTCAAATCTGTCAGACACTTTTGTAAAAGATGTGAATGCGATCGTCAATTTACATCAACAGGTGATTGTAAAAGTTTTGGAGGTGGATAAGATCCGCAAACGTATTCAGCTTTCTTTATATCGAAAATTCAGTTGAAATAACTAACTTGGACCGTTAACTGTCAATAAATAGGACTGTTTTCAAACTAATCATATACATAATATATGAAACAATTTACTTTAAAAGTTTACTTTCTTTCTTTTGTTTTTCTGTCTTTATCCTACGGGATAAAAGCCCAGGATTCATCATCCAATATTGACAGCACTTCCGTTTCAACTGAATCTATTGCTATTGGAGACATCTCTGAGGAATCAGAAAAATTAGGTCAACAAGTATTGAAATTAAAGGGAAAGCTCGACAGGAGTTCACGAATCGTAGAAATTGATTCAATCGTCGAAGCTAGCACTCCTGAGATTCTTGCTCTTGTTGATTCTGTATTTTTAAAACGAGAAGATGTAACACTCCGTGATTTAAAGGTTCGAAAAGTTGAATGGAACAATTATAAGAAGGTCCTGCGTGAATACCAGGATGTTGTCAAAAAACGGACTGAAGAGATTAGTGAAGTCATCAATAATGTCCTTTACGATTTAAAAAGATGGAAGAGTACAAAGAAAGGGTTTTCCGATAGAAACGAGTCAAAAGATATGACTGACAGTTTTGATAAAGCGATTCTCGCCCTCAATGAAATTATAAATTCTGCAGATACTCGCCTAGATAGTGTTTTTGTAACGCAAAAGAAAATTACAGAACTTGTACTTGTTGTTGACGAAGAGATTTCGAATATTGAATTTGCGGAAATCCAACGGCGTAAAGACTATTTTGTTCTCGACAGTCCACCCATTTGGGAAGGAAGTAACATCGAAATGGCTGGAGATAGTATCGCCCCTGAAACTTTATCTTCTTATGCTTTAATTCGTAAAGGATTAAATCAGAATAAAAAACAGTTTACTGACTTTTTCAATTTGAATTTTAAGATTTTCATTTTACAAATCATCTTTTTAATTTTATTATTGACTTTCCTTATTATTGCTAATAGAAAATGGAAACGAAATATTCTAAAATTACGTAATCCAATTGAAATTCAAGCAAATACCTTACTAAAGAATCCTATTCTGACCACTCTTTCTGTTGGTGTTTTGGTCTCCGCCTTTTTCTATAATTCCATGGTTCCGGCATATGCTGAATTCCATGTCATTGTGGTACTATTTGCAACTGTTCTATTGCTGCCCAAAGTAACCGATAAAAAATTCAGCCCATTTCTCTGGCTCCTTTTTTTGGTATATCTGATCAATACCTTTGAAGCCTTTATAGGAGTCAAAGCAAACCTTGTTCGATGGCTCTTAATAATTGATGCCATTATTCTATTTGTTTCTTTATTCATAGGGTTAAAGATCGTTAAAGCCAATCCAAAAAAGTTTTCCCAGATTATCAAGATTTTCAGATTTATTGGGGTATTCTACATGGCATTACTGGTACTTTCTATTGTTGCCAATGTCATTGGTATGGTTGCCATGTCAAATTATCTTACAAAATCTGTTATTACTTCACTCACCTTTGGAGTAGTTATATATCTGGCAACAAAAGCCTTTACAAGTATTTTTTTATTAATATTCAAATTCAGAAAATCTACCAATATCCAAACTTTGACCACCATGGTCAAGGCAACTCATCAAAGAATAAGGCCCTTATTTAATTTTATAGGCCTATTGTTTTGGTTATTCTTCACCTTGTCTGGCTTCGAAGTATATGATTTTATTATCAACTGGTATAATGACCTCATTGCTATGGAATGGCGTGTTGGTGAAATGACCATCTCACTGGGCGGAATTTTAGCCTTTTTAGGAATTTTTATTTTTACCTTGATCATTGCTAAAATTGCTGCGGCCCTTTTTCAGGATGAATGGATGGTTAACGTTTTACCAAGAGGTATTGCCCCGGCCATTTCACTGGTTTTACGCATCGTTGTAATTGGCATTGGACTTTATGCCGGATTTTCAGCTGCCGGAGTAGATTTAAGCAAATTAGGATTTGTTCTTGGTGCACTTGGAGTGGGTATAGGTTTTGGTCTGCAGAATGTAGTCCTTAATTTTGTTTCCGGACTTATTCTTGCTTTTGAAAGACCCATTAATTTAGGGGATACCATTGAGGTTGATATGGAAATGGGTGTTGTGACCAATATTGGTGTAAGATCCAGTAATATCAGAGCTTATTCAGGTGCTGAAGTCATTATTCCAAACGGAGATCTGATCTCGAAAAAAGTGATCAACTGGACCTTATCGAACAGGAACAGAAGAAGTAAGATTCCTATGAAAACTTCACCGAATGCAGATCCGGAAAAAGTGATTGAATTATTTAATAATATCGCTAGAAATCAATCAGCTACGAGCAAAGAGCCTGCACCTAAAACTTATTTCTATGGTTATGGCCCCGATGGAAACTTAAATTTTGCCTTGATGTACTGGACCACTTTTTCGGATACCTTAAAAACAGATAGTCATATCGCCTTAGAAATATTCAAAGCCTTGAAAAAGGAAGGTCTAGACGCGCCAGCTCCTGTAAGAAGAATCATCCAGGAGAGCCCCGGAAATAAAGACTAAGACTTCAATTCAAGAGCAGCTAGTTTTCTTTTGAATTGCCGATTTAAATTGCATTCGCAAGAATGATTATGATGGATTTTTACTATCAATCCATGATCAGCGCAGGTATTTCCAAAGACTTGAATAACTCGTTAAACGAACTCATTTCGTTCTTAATGATATCATCCCGCTCTTGTTCATAAACGCTCCAGTCTTTTTTCAAATCACTCAAGCGTTCTTTTGCTCCCTCAGTAATCACGGGATCTGCTGTATCAGTAAACTCCATTAAATAAGTAAGTTCAGCATTCAATTGATTATTATAATTGATCACATCCTGAAATGTCTTTTGCTTTGGCTGTATCAAATGAGCTTCCCAACTATCTATTCTCTTTATTAAAGCATCTCCCTTAGCAATTAAAGTATCAGCCTTGTCATTATTCTCGAGCAATTTTGCATAGCTTGATAATTGTTTTTTAGCTGACCTCATTTGATTGACAGATTCATGGATGTCAGTAATCATAAGCTCTAATTCTTTCAAAAATGCTTGTTGATTTGCATAGTCAGAAGCCGAAGCTTCTATCTTTGGATTTGGAAGAACTTTTACAGTCGTTTCTGCTTCTTTACCATCGAGACTCAGTCTCAAGGTGTAAGTTCCTGGTGCAACCCGTGATCCATCATGACTACCAAAAACAAAAACCTTCTCTACAGACGGTAAAGACGCTCTACTAAAATCCCAGGTAAATCTGTTATATCCTTTTTTTGAAGGTAGAACCTGAGGTTTTGAAGGACCTCCCGGCCAGGATTTAAAATCTTTTGGCTTATTTCCTGAAATAGTTCTTATAACTTTATTGTTTTCCATTACTTCTAGCTTTAGATCAAGTGAATCTGCATCCTTATCCAAATAATAGTCGAATGTTACCCCAGATTTTGGATTATCTCCCACTCCTGGAATTGGTTTTTCACTGCTGCCGCCAAATATCAAATAGGTGTCTTTCGGTTTGAATATTCTAAGGTCATTTTCATCTTCAGCTCGCTGTTGAAATACCCCTAAATCATCTAATATCCAGAATGACCTGCCCGCTGTAGCAGCAACTAGATCATTGTCTTGTATGACAAGATCGTTAATAGGAACAACCGGCAAATTCAATTGCAAAGGCTGCCAGTTTTGTCCGTCATTTAAGGAAATATATAAGCCCGTTTCAGTACCTGCATATAGTAGGCCCTTTTTTACCGGATCTTCCCTGACCACTCTCACAAAAGTATGTTCATCAGTAAATCCATTTACTAATTTTGTCCATGATTGTCCATAATTTATTGTTTTGTAGATATAGACTTGCAAATCCATAGATTTATAGCGCATCAAAGTAATATACGCTGTTCGGGGATCATGAGGTGAAACCTCAATTGAATTGACAATTCCCTCCTTCATCTGAGCAGGAGTTACATTTTTCCAGTTTGCACCACCATCTTTTGTGATATGAACCAAACCATCGTCCGATCCTGCCCAAAGAACACCTTGTTCATGTGGTGATTCAACCAGTGACATCAGCGTATTATAATTTTCTCCCCCGGCTGCCTCATTGGTAAAAGGCTTGCCTCCGGGTCCGTGTTTGTCCACCTCATTTCTGGTCAAGTCCGGACTGATCACGGTCCATGAATTTCCTTGATCAGTTGTTTTAAATACAACATTACCGGCATGGTAAATGGTATTTCTGTCATGCGGTGAACTAATGATCGGAGCATTCCAATTGTACCTGTACTTAAAATTTTCTGGTGCATTTCCCAAAGAGAGTTCCGGATATTCTTTAATTTGTTTACTGATTTTAGAATTTCTGTTCCATCTATCGATAATCCCCTGATAACAACCTCCAAAAACTACTTCCGGATTGTCAGGATCAAATGCCAAAAATGCACTTTCACATCCTGCTACAGAATACCAATCCTTCCAGTCTATACCTCCGTCATTGGTTCTGCTTGCTATGGCAATGGCAGAATTATCCTGTTGACCTCCATAAACATTATAAGGAACCAGGTTATCTGTAATGACTCTGTAAAACTGCGAAGTGGCCTGATTTTGTTGACTACTCCAGCTCTTTCCTCCATTATTGGAAACGTTGGCACCTCCATCATTGGAGTTGATCATTTTTGAATTGTCATTTGGATTGATCCATAAATGATGGTTATCACCATGAGGTGTTGATACTCTGAAAAAACTCTTCCCTCCGTCGATTGATTTCATAGCAGGAGCATTCATCACCCAAACGATGTTTTCATCGGTAGGATCAGCAAATATTTCCATATAATACCAGGATCGAGTGATATTGATACGGTCCTTATTGACTTGCTTCCATTTTTTCCCTGCATCCTCTGATCTGTATACACCTGATTTGTCACCCTCAGCCTCAATGACAGCAAAAACTCTTTCAGGATTGGCTCTGGACACTGAAATTCCTGATTTTCCTAAGGTTTCAGGTAAACCTTCCTTCATTTTGTCCCAAGTGGATCCACCATCTGTTGACTTGTATAAACCTGATTTTTCTCCTCCTGATTCCATCGTCCAGGGATACCTTCTGTGTTCCCACATGGCTGCATAAAGTATCAATGGATTTTGCATATCCATCACCACAGAGGATGCGCCGGTATTTTCGTCAATAAATAAAACCTTTTCCCAGTTACTCCCTCCATCAACACTTCTGTAAACTCCTCTTTCTTTTGAAGGACCATATTGTGCTCCTTGCGCTGAAATAAAAATTATATCAGGATTTGTAGGATGGATTACCACATCCGAAATATGTCTTGATTTATCCAAACCTATATGATCCCAAGTTTTTCCTGCATCATCTGATTTATAAACCCCGTCACCCATAGAAGTCATAACACCTCTGGCTGCATGTTCTCCCATACCTGCGACAACTATATTCGGATTGGTTTCTGACACTGCAATCGCCCCCACCGTTCCTGTTTTTAAAAATCCATCTGAAACATTCTTCCATGTTAAACCATCATCAACAGTTTTATAAATACCTCCTCCTGTTGATCCAAAGTAATAAGTCATGGGCTGCCCAACCACGCCGCTTGAAGCAACGCTGCGTCCACCTCTAAAAGGCCCTATGTTTCTCCATTTTAATCCGTGAAATGTAGAATCTATAAGCTCATTGCTTGGAGAGGTATTATTTTTTTTCTTCTTTTTTTTCTGTGCATAACTATTTGGAGTTGACAAAAGAAGGATCAGAATCAGTAAGTATAGGTTTTTCATAAACTTGGTTTAGTTTGATGGTGTATAAATATGATCTAGTTTTTTATTCATTATTGAAAACCAAAGCGGCGGTATCAATGCAAGCATCATCATGCCCGGATATCCGGTGGGCATCTGAGGACTCTCAGGAAGTGATTCCAACACTTGATATTTTTTACTCGCTTTATAATGATGATCGGAATGTCTCGAAAGATTGAATAACATCAACCTACCTATTTGGTGGTCAGAATTCCATGAATGCCAATGTTTAACGCGTTCATATCTCCCTGATTCATTTTTATGTCGCAATAATCCGTAGTGTTCAATATAGTTTACCGTTTCCAGCAATAAAATACCGATCACTGCAGCGAGAATAAATGCCAACAATACTTTTGCATCAAAAAAGTAATAAATTCCATATATCAATACAACATTCGCAATCGAATAAACAATCATTTTGTTTGAAAGTGAAAATATGAATTTTCCAGATTTTTTCATCCGCTTATTTTCAATTTTCCATGCTTTAAAATAACTTCCAAAATGAGAAGTGATCCAAAAAGAAAATAAGGTCTGATCTCTTTTTGCAGTTGCCGCATCATTAGGTGTTGCCACCTCCCGATGATGGCCTTCATTATGGTAAGGAAGAAAATGTGTGTTTAATGAGCTTAATAATAGTATTTCTCCTAAAAATTGATCCCATTTAGAGGAGCGATGTCCTAATTCATGACCTATATTAATTCCCATCACGCCGCATAACAAACCCATGGCAAAAACTTTTCCAAAATAGCTAATGGTAAGAATTGGCGTAAGTTCTATGACATACAGAAAAGAGCTCAGCATTAATAGTTGAATGGGTACTGCGAGATATAAGATCCAATCGTAAAATCGACTGTTCTTTTCCATCAACATTGTTTCCTGATCGAAGTTTTTATGATTCGGTTTTAAAAATATTTCCATTATTGGGATCAGTACAAATGTGAATACAATTGGAGAAAAGGTGCTCCATCCATCTCTATTAAATGCTAAATAAACACCCAATGGAAGTATAAAAACAAATAAGTATTTCAATCTTTTCATCTTCTTCTCTTTTCTATTCTATTCCATGATCAAATAATCCAAATTAAGGGAGTTGAACGAGTCATTAAAATTCTTAATTTCTTTTGAAATTAAGCTATCAAATGCGTCCAACTCGGCATTGATCTCAGCAGATAATTCATTTTTAACAGCGATGTCCTGTGCCGTTGGAGGAAAATCATCCATGGTTACCAAACTGTTTAAATGTCCTAGTTTATTGGTTAATCTGATCGGAAAATTAAGAGGGTCCTGATTACTCCTGTTTTGTGTTTGATAGAGCGCTTTCTCAATATCTGAAAAAGATTTCTTAAGCTCTTTGGCTTTGGCAACAAGTTCAAGAACTGCCTCTTCTTCTTCATATTGTTTGACAAATGAGCCCAACTGAGTATTGATCTTTCTAATCTTTTTGATCGATTTATGGGCCTTATCAATCGTTTTATTGACATCGAATACAAAATCATATTGTTCCTGCATTTGTTCAAGGTTTACCTCTGCTCTCGGATCAGCCTTGATC
>JAAESS010000345.1 GCA_024229195.1 Flavobacteriales bacterium
CCAGCTTTTTTTGCTCCTTTAGCAAATAATTGGAATTCCCACTGTCCTGGTGCAACTTCTTGGTTTATACCCTCAAAGTTCAAACCTGCAGCAATACAAAGATCTGCATGCTCTTCAACAAATTCTCTACCCCAAGTATATCTACCACCAACTGAACAGTAGTATTTACCCTGTGGGCCAGGGAATCCACCTCTTGGGAATCCAAGTGGAAGATCAGTTTCAATGTCCATTAAGAAATATTCCTGCTCAAAACCAAACCAGAAATCATTATCATCATCGTCAATTTTTGCTCTACCGTTTGAAACGTGAGGAGTTCCGTCTGCGTTCAAAACTTCAGACATGACCAACCATCCATTATCCCTTGCAGGATCCGGATAGATCGCAACTGGTTTCAACAAACAATCTGAAGAACCTCCCACTGCTTGTTCAGTAGATGATCCATCAAAAGACCATACTTTACAATCCTCTAGTTTTCCACTAAAGTCATCTTCAACTTTTGTTTTACTTCTCAATTCTTGAGTAGGCTGATGACCATCTAACCATATGTACTCTAATTTTGCTTTGCTCATGTTTTTTCTGAATTATAATTTGAGGACAAATATAATTATTATTGATTTACATCAAAAATAATGGGGGTAAATTAGTACACATTCATATTATTTTTATGAATACCCAATTTTTTTAGGGGTACATTTAAAAAATAACTATTTTTAACCCTTTAAAATTTAATTATTAGTGTATGTCCACAGTTAGATCGAGAGCACTTCAGGAAACATTAAACAGAAAATTGATTCCAATTGTTGAAAACAAGAACCGTTCAGCCTATTTTGGCAGTCATGTTTTTAATGAAGAAAGCATGCAGCAACACCTTACAAAAGAGGCTTTTGAAGGGGTTATGAATGCCATAAAGCATGGCTCAAACATAGATAGAAAAATTGCCGATCAGGTGGCAAACTCAATGAAGAACTGGGCCTTGTCAAAAGGAGTAACCCATTATACACATTGGTTCCAGCCTTTGACGGGTGGTACTGCAGAAAAACACGATGCGTTTTTTGAACTTGGAAAAGATGGAAAGGCTCTTGAAAGGTTTGGAGGAAATGAACTGGTTCAGCAAGAACCCGACGCCTCCAGCTTTCCGAGTGGAGGCATCAGAAACACATTTGAGGCAAGAGGATATACGGCCTGGGATCCTACATCTCCGGCATTTATTTATGGCACCACCTTATGCATACCAACCATTTTTGTAGCATACACAGGAGAGGCTTTAGATAATAAAACACCCTTGTTAAGAGCGCTTAATGCCATCGATAAGCAGGCAACAGGTGTGGCCAGGTACTTCGATAAGACTGTGTCAAAAGTGAATGCAAATTTAGGTTGGGAACAGGAATATTTTCTAATCGACAAAGCCTTGGTTTTGTCAAGACCCGATATTGTGCTTACTGGAAGAACTCTGTTAGGGCAGACATCAGCCAAAGGACAGCAATTGGATGATCATTATTTTGGGAGTATCCCGCAAAGGGTCATGAGTTTTATGATAGAGCTTGAAACTGAATGTATCAAATTGGGTATTCCGGTAAAAACCCGTCATAATGAAGTTGCTCCTAATCAGTTTGAACTTGCACCTATCCATGAAGAAGCGAATTTGGCGGTCGATCATAATGCGCTATTGATGGATATTATAGGAAAGATCGCATCAAAGCATCAGCTAAAGGTGCTGCTTCATGAAAAACCTTTTAAAGGGATCAATGGCTCCGGAAAGCACAACAACTGGTCCTTGAGCACCGATGGTGGCGTTAACCTTCTTAGTCCTGGTAAAACCCCGATGAGAAACCTGCAGTTTCTGGCATTTTTTGTCAATACCATCAAGGCCATCTACAAATATGAAGAACTGGTAAGGGCCGAAGTGGCCTCAGCAAGTAATGACCATAGATTAGGTGCAAATGAGGCACCTCCTGCAATTATGTCTGTTTTTATTGGAGAGCAATTAACAGCAGTTTTAAAAGAGTTAGAAAATGTGACCGATGGAAAACTTTCTCCAGAAGAGAAAACAGATCTGAAACTGAACGTTATCGGGAAAATTCCTGAAATTCTTCTTGACAATACTGACAGAAACAGAACTTCACCCTTTGCCTTTACAGGAAATAAATTTGAATTCAGAGCAGTTGGTTCAATGGCGAATTGTGCCAGTCCAATGACCATGCTAAATACGATAGTTGCCAAACAATTAAAAGATTTTAGGCAAGAGGTAGATAAGCTCATAGAAAACAAATCCTTTAAAAAAGATGAGGCCATTTTTAATGTTCTGAGAGAATATATCAAAGAGTCAAAAAATATTCTTTTTGAAGGGAATGGTTATGGAGAGCAATGGGAGGCAGAGGCAAAAAAGCGTGGTTTGAGTAATCATAAAACAACACCTGAGGCCGTAAAGTCTAAGGTGAGTAAGAATGCTATTGAATTGTATGGTGAAATGGAAGTGATGAATGAAACTGAGATAAGAGCGCGTCATGAAATTGAATTAGATGCCTATTCACTGCGTATACAAATAGAAGGAAGGGTACTTGGAGATATTGCCATGAATCATGTGATTCCTACAGCGGTGAACTATCAAAATACCTTGATCAGAAACGTGAGAGGCTTAAAAGAAGTATTTGGTAAAGAATTTGAAACCGTTGCCAAGGAACAAATGGACCTGATCAAAAAGATCTCTGAACACATATCAGGAATCACCAGTAAAACCAATGCCATGGTGGAAGAGAGAAAAATAGCCAATAAAACTGCAGATGAAGAAAAAAAGGCTGTTTTATATTGCGAAAAAGTAAAACCTTATTTTGAGCAAATTCGCTATCATTGTGACAAGTTGGAACTCATGATTGACGATGAATTATGGCCATTGGTAAAGTATCGTGAGATGTTATTTACAAGGTAATTTTAGGCCTAATATTACCTATAATGATCCGAAATTAACAGCTAAAATGTTACCTTCTCTAGAACGTTCAGCAGGTAAAGAAAATGTTATTTTAATGAATGCAACTACTGGTGCTGAAGATTTTTCCTTTTTTCAGAAAGAGGTTCCTGGGTTTTATTATTTCGTAGGAGGGAAGCCACTTGATGTGAAGGAGGAAGATGCGGCATCTCATCATACGCCTGATTTTTATATTGATGAAGTCGGTCTTAAATTAGGTGTTATCTCTATGGTTAACCTAACGCTGGATTATTTAGAGGTAAAACAAAAATAGTATTTGTCACCCATGTTACAGATTATTCATTTTAATTTCAGAAATTTGCATAAAATTTATAACTAAAGAGAGAATATGGGATTATTTAATTTATTTGGAGGAAGCACAAGTGTTGCATCTATAGAACAATATTTGGAAAATGAAGCAGTGGTGATTGATGTAAGAACCATAGGAGAGTTTCAAGAAGGTCATGTACAAGGTTCAAAAAATATTCCTTTGAATACCATTGGTAGTCATTTGGATGAGATCAAGAAATACAATAAACCGGTGATTACTTGTTGCAGAAGTGGTGCCCGAAGTGGGTCAGCGGCAACAATTTTAAAACAACACGGTATTGATGCAATTAACGGAGGCCCATGGGGCAGCGTTGCAAATTGCATTAAGTAAGAAATTATAGCTGGATACAAAAAAAGGAAGTGATGATCACTTCCTTTTTTTATGGAATTCAATGTCTGGAAATTTTTGATTTAGCTGCTCAATTTTTCCTTCCAATTTTTTTAGAAATTTCTGGTGGGCCTCAGAATCCCGGTCAAACGGACGATGCGCCAAAGATTTTTGAATATCTTCAATCTCATTCATAACTTCCTTTGAACTTGTACTGACCCATGATGTTTTAAATAACTCCCAGATATAGTCGATTGCCATTTCATTAGGATGCACCAGATCGTCTTTATAAAATCGATAGTCTCTTAGGTCGTCCATCATGATCTCATAAGCAGGAAAATAGTTTACCTCTGTCTCTTTTTTTAACTCATTTATAGCAGAATGAAGTAGAGATTTACTTAATGTGTTTTCTGTAAATCCGTCCTTCAAATGTCTTACCGGGCTTACCGTAAATATAAAATTTGCGTTCTTGTTGATGCCGCGAACCAACTTGATCATCTGTCTTAAGCTTACAAGGATGTCTTGTAAAGAAAGCAACTCCTTATTAAAGTGTTTCTGTGGAATTTTATGGCAATTTCCAACAACTGTGTCGTTTTCTTTCCATTTGTACACCCAGGAAGTACCCAAGGTGATCACCACATGAGAGGCATTTTTCAGTGCCTGGTGCCCTAATTCGATTTGTTGATTGATCTCTTTAAGTACTTGGTTTTGATCTCTGTGATCGTATCGACTATGGTGGTCCAAGCTCAACCAAATATTTCCGTGCTGTCTGATCTCATTTGGTGAATAAAGGTCTTTTTCAACACAATGTCTTACAGCTATTTCTATAGCTTTCGGATTAAAAAGTATTCCAAAAGGATTGGCAAAAGTGTTGAATTTAAAATATTCGAACTTACTTTCCATATGTTCAGAAAAACAGGATCCAATTAAAACCAGCTTTGAATGATGATCAATTGCCCTTGAAGCAGTGGGACATTTTATTTCTGTTCTGAATTTCATTTTTGATCAATACTTGGGTCAATGTTGATTTCTTTAAGTTGAATAATTTCTTGAACGAATTGTTTATTCACTACATTATTTTTAAGGAATCTGTCGATAAGAGCCGTTTGTCGATAAGCTTTAGAGGCCCAGTCATGACCTCCTTCGGGGTCAAACGCGAGTATGTATGAAGTACCGTATTTTTTAAGATATCTTGTTAAAGTTTCAGGACCATCAAGCATCAGGTATCCATCACTTTTCGGTAAGCAATAGTGATGAGGTGCCGTGGCATAAGGAACCAGCAAATCCTTTTTGCCATGAATAAATAGGGTTGGCACAGCATTTTCCGCTGTTATATACCTGCCATTTTCAAGAGCTCCTGCAAAAGAGATCAGTCCGGCAATCTTGATCGGTGAGATATGACGGAAAAGATAATGATCATTCATAAAAGCACCGTGAAGGATAGTTTCTGCGCCTGCACTGCTACCAGCCAAAACAACTGTTTTTCGATCAAACTGTAAATTTTTCTCTTGCATCAAAAAATGGAACGCATCAGATAAATCCTCTGAAGCACTGACAAAAGTGGCTAGTTTTTTCTCAGCTGCACAGTCGCAGCTGAAGGATTCATTTTTTCTGGTAAGTCTATAGCTGATAGATGCTACAGCATAACCTTTTGCAGCCATAGCTTGACAAAATTTACGTTCTCCCAATCCATCTCTTGAACCAGAGGCAAAGCCTCCACCATGCACCAATAAAATTAAGGGACTTGGTTGCGCCTTTTGAGTTTTACTTGGATAAAAATCCAGTTGTAGGCTGTCCTTATAGGTCAGACTGGTCTTATTAACTTGAATGTCTTGTGCTGCGGCAAGTGCATAAGCAAAACAAAGAATCAAGGTCAATATGTGTCTGAGCCAAGACATTTTATTTCTCCAGTATTTGTTCAGCTGCTTCCAGAGCCTGTTTTAATCCTGCTGGATTCTTTCCTCCGGCAGTTGCGAAAAACGGTTGGCCACCGCCGCCACCTTGAATATGTTTTCCGAGTTCACGAACAATATTACCCGCATGTAAATTTTTTGTTTCAACCAGATTTTTCGAGATGTACACAGTCAGGATCGCCTTTCCATTCACGTTTGAACCCGAAATAAAGAACAGATCATCAAGTTCTCCGGCAATTTCAAAAGCAATATTTTTCATAGAGTCAGCATCAGTGTCAAGAAGTGCTCCAATAAAATTTACACCGTTGATTTCCTTTTTATTTTTGATCAGATCATCTTTAAAAGATGCTGCTTTCAATTTATTTAACTGCTGAATTTCTTTTTTGAGTTTGTTGTTTTCGTCTTGAAGGTTTTGAACAGATTTCAATACATCAGCCGGGTTTTTAAGCACGTTTTTAATTTTACCAAAAGCTTCATCCTGTTCAAAATAATAATCTCTGGCAGCACTATTGCTTATCGCCTCAATTCTTCTGATACCAGAAGCGATAGCACTTTCACTCATGATCTTAAAGTGCCAGATGTCTCCTGTATTTTTAACATGAGTTCCACCACAAAGTTCTGTTGATTGACCAAAATTAATGGTTCTGACAGTGTCGCCATATTTTTCACCAAAAAGCATGATCGCTCCTGATTTTTTTGCCTCCTCTAAAGGAACATGTCTGTTTTCCTTGAGAGATATATTTTCCTCAATTCTTGCATTTACAAATTGTTCAATGTTTTTCAACTCATCCGAACTAAGTTTAGAAAAATGTGAAAAGTCAAATCGCAGGCTTTTGGCATGTACCGCAGAGCCTTTTTGTTCAACATGAGTTCCAAGAACTGTTCTTAGCGCCTGATGCAATAAATGTGTTGCGGTATGATTAGACATAGTTCGTGAACGGAACTCTTCATCAACTACTGCTTTAAATCGCTGTGTCGGATCATTTGGCAGGTTTTTGGCATAGTGAAGAATGAGGTTGTTTTCCTTCTTCGTGTCGATAATGTAGATCACATTACCATTACTCATTTCAAGGTAGCCTTTGTCACCCACCTGTCCACCGCCTTCAGGATAAAAAGGTGTCATATTGAAAACAAGCTGATACAGGTCACCATCTTTTTTAGATGAAACTTTTCTGTATCGGGTTATTTTAACATCAGCTTCCAGATAATCATATCCTATAAATTCCTGCTCCAGATCATCCATAAGGATATTCCAGTCATCTGTGTCAACAGCCGCTGCAGCTCTGGAGCGCGATTTTTGTTTTGACATTTCTTCATCGAATTCGGCTTCATCAAACTCCATGTTCTTTTCACGCAAGATCAATGATGTAAGATCTTTTGGGAATCCGTAGGTATCGTATAATTCAAATGCTTTTTTTCCTGATATATGTTTTCCTTTTGAGTTAGCGATTATTGTATCCAGAAGTATGAGTCCTTGATCGAGGGTTCTTAAAAAAGAATGTTCTTCCTCTTTGATCACATTGTGGATAAGGTGTTTTTGTGCTATTATTTCAGGGAAATTTTCACCCATTTGTACTTCAAGAACATTGGCCAATTGATAAATAAAAGGTTCTTTTTTATTTAAAAAAGTAAAACCATAACGAATGGCTCTACGTAAGATTCTTCTGATCACATATCCTGCTCCGGTATTAGATGGTAACTGCCCGTCTGCAATGGCAAATGCCACGGCTCTAACATGATCTGCGACCACGCGAATAGCAATATCGGTTTTCTCCTCTTTACCATATGTTGAATTGGTAATGGTTTCGATCTCTCGGATGATCGGCATAAAAACATCCGTATCATAATTTGACTGTACTTTTTGAATTACCATACACAGTCTCTCAAAGCCCATACCTGTATCCACATGTTGCGCCGGAAGTTTTTCTAAAGAACCATTGGCTCTTCTGTTGAATTCCATAAAGACCAGGTTCCATATTTCGATAACCAAAGGATGGTCCATATTGACAAGGTCCTTACCCGGTACGAGTTTTTTTTCTTCTTCAGATCTGATGTCTACATGGATCTCACTACAAGGACCACAAGGTCCCTGAGCACCCATTTCCCAAAAATTATCTTTTTTATTGCCTTTCAGGATTTTATCTGCAGGAATATGTTGTAACCAAAAACCATAAGCTTCCTGATCAAAGTCTAACTGATCTTCTTTATCTCCTTCAAAAACTGTTACATATAGACTGTTTTTGTCAATTTTAAAAACTTCAGTCAGTAATTCCCAGGCCCAGGCAATAGCTTCCTTTTTAAAATAATCTCCAAAACTCCAGTTACCAAGCATTTCAAACATGGTATGGTGATAGGTATCCATTCCCACTTCTTCAAGATCATTGTGTTTACCTGAAACTCTAAGGCATTTTTGGGTATCAGCAATTCTGGGTTGAACTGCTTCTTTTTGCCCAAGAAAGTATTCCTTAAAAGGATTCATACCTGCATTGACAAACATCAAACTCGGGTCATTTTTATTGACTAGCGGAGCTGATTGAACGATTTCATGCTGTTTAGAGGCAAAGAAGTTCAAAAATTGTTTTCTGATTTCCTGTGAAGTCATAAATTATAATTAAAAGCCATGTCTTTTAGAGCCATAAGAGACAAAAAAAAATTGTAAATTTGTTTTCTATCGCACCTAATTTAGGCTTATTTTAGTTGCAAAAATAGTATATTTATATATATGGCGAAGGTAAAATATTATTACGATTCAGACACCTTATCCTACAGGAAAATAGAGCTTCGAAAGCGAGACAAGTTCAGAAAAACAATGCTTTTTATCGTTGCATCAGCCTTAATGGGTGGATTAATTGTTTTTGTGATGTATCAATTCGTTGAATCGCCAAGGCAAAAAGTCATGAAGCGTGAGTTGGAAAACATGAAGCTTCATTATGAACTTCTGGAGAAAAAAATGGTGCAGGCGGAAGAAGTTTTGGATGGTATTCAAAAAAGAGATAATAATATATACAGAACCTATTTTGAAGCAAATCCGATTCCTGAGGAGCAACGAAAAGCAGGTTTTGGGGGTGTAAATCGTTACAAATCAATCGAAGGATTTGATAATTCGCAGATGATCATCGAAGCAACAAAAAGCATTGATATACTCTCAAAGCAATTGTACGTGCAATCAAAATCTTTGGATGAAATTATTGATCTGGCAAAAGATAAAGAAGAATTACTGGCTTCAATTCCTGCAATACAACCGGTAAGTAAAGAGGATCTTACAAGAATGGCTTCTGGCTTTGGATGGAGGCTTGACCCTTTTACAAAGGCGCGAAAAAGACACAAAGGAATGGATTTTACCTCCCCACGAGGAACTCCGGTTTATGCCACAGGAAATGGAAAAGTAATTCGTGCAGATGCAGGATCTTCGGGTTTTGGTAAACATATAAGAATCGACCATGGTTTTGGATATGTGACCCTTTATGCTCACTTGTCAAAATACAATGTTAGAAGGGGGCAAAAAGTGAAAAGGGGAGACCTGATCGGTTACGTGGGTAGCACCGGACGTTCACAGGCACCTCACCTACATTATGAAGTACGATATAATAAACAACAAATAAATCCTATAAACTTTTATTACGGTGATCTTTCACCTCAGGAGTTTCAGGAAATGTTAAAAATGGCTTCGCAAGAAGGACAATCTCTTGACTAATGCAAATAAACCTACCAGATAAAAGATATTACAAAATAGGTGAAGTAGCCAAAGCTTTTGGCGTCAATACCTCACTCATTCGATTTTGGGAAAATGAATTTGATGTTTTAAAACCCAAGAAAAATAAAAAGGGCAACAGGTTGTTTACCCCGGAGGATCTTGAAAACTTAAAATTGATTTATTTTTTGGTGAAGGAAAAGGGTTTTACCTTAGAAGGAGCAAAGAATAAGTTAAAAGAAAATCCAGCAGATATATTTTCCAAGCACAAGATCATTTCGAGGCTTGAAGAAATTAAGAATGAACTTATCGAAATCAAAAATCAACTTTAAATTTAAATAGATTATCATGAAAAAATGGCTTCCTTTAATAGTTATAGCAGTTATCGTAATAGGTATATTCAGGTGGGGTGTTGGCTTAAACAACACCATGGTAGAAAAACAAGAGACTGCCAAAACTCAATGGGCTAATGTTGAGAGTGCCTATCAAAGACGATCTGATCTGATCCCAAATCTTGTGAGTACAGTGAAAGGTTATGCCGATTTTGAGAAAGAGACCTTGGAGGCTGTGATTCAGGCAAGAGCCAATGCAACTAAAACGACCATTGATCCCAGCAATATATCGCCGGATCAAATGGCTGCTTTTCAAGCATCACAAAATTCTCTATCGGGTGCTTTAAGCAAATTGATGGTTGTAGTGGAAAAATATCCTGATCTAAAGGCGAATCAAAACTTTTTAGAATTACAAAGTCAGCTAGAAGGGACTGAGAACAGAATTAATGTAGAAAGAAACAGGTTTAATGAGCAGGCGAAAGACTATAATGTCTACATTAGGAAATTTCCTGCAACGGTAATAGCCGGCTTTTTGAACTTTGATCCAATGGCCTTATTTCAGGCTGCTGCAGGTAGTGAAAATGCACCAACTGTAGATTTTAATTAATAAGAAGATTATTTTAATTCAGGCCAAAGCTACGCTTTGGCCTATTTTTTATCAAATCTGAACTTATGGAAGTTGAACAATTTTTAAGCAAAGAGGAGGAGCAAAATCTGATCAAAGCGATCCGTGAAGCAGAAAACAATACATCAGGTGAGATAAGGGTTCACTTGGAAAAGAGTCTTGATCAGGATGCAATAAAAAGAGCTGAGGAAGTATTCCATCAACTGGAAATGGATCAAACCATATATAAAAACGGAGTGCTGTTTTATGTCGCGGTTGATGATCATAAATTTGCCATTATTGGAGATGAAGGTATTGACAAGGTCGTACCTGACGATTTTTGGGAAAGTATTAAAAATGAAGTGATTACTGAGTTTGTGAAAAACAATCATGCCAAGGGTCTGGCTTTGGGAATCTTACATTGTGGAGAAAAGCTAAAGGAATTTTTTCCAAACGATGATAAAAAGGGCAATGAACTTTCTGATGAAATTTCTAAACGACACTAATCTTTTAGTGCCCTTCATCCAAACAATTTCGTATTTTTGCAAATAAATTAAAAAGCTTCAATGTCTATATTTCATAAACTTCAGGTGAAGGAGGTGAGAAGAGAAACTACCGATGCTGTATCTGTAGCTTTTGATGTTCCGGATGAGTTAAAAAAGGAATTCAGTTTTTTACCTGGCCAATATATTACAATTCAAAAAGATTTACAGGATAGTCTGCTAAGAAGAGCTTATTCAATTTGTTCTTCTCCTTACAGCGGGGAACTTAGGGTGGCCATAAAATATGTTGAAAAAGGTAGATTCTCAAATTATGCCAATCACAAACTAAAACAAGGAGACAGTCTGGATGTTTCCGGGCCCGAAGGACGATTTGTTTTAGAGATAGATCAAAGCAACAAAAAAGATTATTTAGCCATTGCGGCAGGTAGTGGTATCACACCGATTATGTCAATGATTAAGGCAGTACTAGAGTATGAACCACAGAGTCGATTTGCGCTTGTCTATGGAAGTAAATCTGGAGAAAAAACCATTTTTAAGAAAGAATTAGATGAGATAGTTGCATCATCAGGAGGAAGACTTCATATCCAGTATGTGTATAGCCAGATTATCAGTGACAAGGCATTATTCGGAAGGATAGACGGAATCATGGTCAAAGAACTTTTGAAAAATGAGTTTTCAGATTGGAATTTTGAGACTTACTTTCTTTGTGGTCCTGAAGAAATGATCGATGATACAAAATCAATGCTGATCAAGAATGGAATCAAAGAAGATGCCATAAAATTAGAATTATTTAGCACCACCTCCAATAAAAAAGAAGTAACAGAATCTTTAAGTGGAAATACAGAGATCTCTGTATTACTTGATGATGAAGAAACTACTTTTGAAATGAGGATGGATGAGGTAATTCTTGATGCTGCTTTGCGTAAAGGTCTTGATGCTCCGTATTCGTGTCAGGGAGGTGTATGTAGTAGTTGTCTGGCCAAGGTTGTTGAAGGCAATGCTGTAATGGAAAGAAATACTATCTTAGATGAGGAAGAAATTGAGGAAGGATTGATTTTAACATGTCAGGCACACCCAACTACCTCAAGGATAAAAATTGATTACGACGACGTTTAGAAATTTTTGATCGTTATATATTTTACCCTATGATCAACGAATATGTCAATGCGGTATTATTAGGTTTTGGACTGGCTTTTATGGTTGGCCCGGTATTCTTTACCTTGATTGAAACCAGTATTACCAAAGGGGTTCGTGCAGCTATTACTTTTAATCTGGGAGTGGTCCTTGCCGATATCTTATTTATAACGGTATCTTACTTTGGTAGTGTAACGATATTGCACAAGATTCAGAATGATCCAAGAATATTTATGATTGGTGGTATTGTTTTGGTGAGTTATGGACTGTATACCATATTTTATCAAAAAACTAAAAAGATCGTCACAGATAAAGAGCTGGTAGTTGTTGAATCCAATAACTATTTTGGATTGTTCTTCAAGGGATTCTTTTTAAATGCGATCAATTTTGGTGTATTGGCATTCTGGTTAGCCATCGTCATCGCGGTGAGTTCCAATTTTCAAATGAATTCAGGAAAGGTTTTCAATTATTTTGCGATTGCTGTTTTTGTCTTTTTATTGACAGATTTTTGTAAGATTTTGGCGGCAAAACAATTAAAAGCAAAATTAACACCTGTGGTTTTGAGAAAGATCCGTCATGCATTGGGAATCTTTTTTATTGTTTTCGGAATCGTTTTGGCAACCAAGAGATATATCCCGGAAAAGACAATGGATCAAATAGATAATGTGATTGATAAGGTCAGGCCCTAATTAGTTGTTTTGAACCTTTAAATTGTATTTGTCGGCTACTTTATGAAATACTTCAAGTTTGTCCTGGTTTTTTAGATCCTTATACATGTAACCAATTTTTTTTGCAGCATCGGCTCTGTATGGAGAATTTTGAGAAGTATAAATCGTATAAGCTCGAATGAGATTATCTAATCCGGCTTCTTCTTGATCTTGGGTATACAAGATCAATCCCAAACCATAATATCCCTCAGGGTCATCAGAATAGATTTCAATAAATTTTTCATAATAGACCACCGCCTCGGTGTATTGCTGGTTGAGGTTGTAAGTAATCGCAATATTTAAAAGTGGAAGCCTTCCCTCAGGATAGATTTCCAAGGATTTTAAATAGGAGGCAATCGCTTTATCATATTCCTTATTTTTTCGATAACTAATACCCAGATTATCCCAGGCAAAAGCAAAATTTGGATCGATATCTACCGCTTTCGAAAATTTAAGAATGGCATTTTCAGTATCACCCTCGTTGATATATTCCATTCCGTCATCATAAGCCAGCTGTGCCAAAACATTATCTGAAGAGGCGTATTTAAATTTTTTATTTTCTGTAAAAGCGAGTTCCTTCAATGGTTGACAATGCTGAACTAAATAGTTCTCAACCATTTTATAGTTCATATTGTTTTTTACATTTTCAGCATCTTTACTTTTCCCTTTTACAGCTTCAAGAGATGCAGAAATACAATCAGTAATCTCGTCATTTTTGGTATCTGATGAGGTCTCAATTTTAGTTATACACTCACAGGCATCGTTTGAAACCGCCAATAATTTTTCGTCATTATTGCTCTGGGCATAGCCTAAAACAAAAGAGAAAAAAAAGATATATTTTATTATTTTCAAAAGAAAAATATTTTAAATGTGTTCAATTTTGGTTAAATACCAGTACTACCAAATCCGCCTTCTCCGCGTTTGGTTTCATCTAGAACGTTCACTTCCTCCCATTTAGTATGTGCATACCTTGCAATTATCATTTGTGCGATCCTGTCTCCGTTGTTGATTTTAAAATTTTCATTGGATAGATTTACCAAAATAACACCTATTTCACCTCTGTAATCAGCATCAATTGTTCCTGGAGCATTCAGTACACTTATACCAAATTTAGCTGCCAGGCCGCTTCTTGGTCGTATTTGAGCTTCAAAGCCAGGAGGTAGGGCTATGAATAATCCGGTTTTTATAATACTCCTTTGAAGAGGTTCGAGGCTTATCGCTTCTGTAAGGTTAGCTCGCAAATCCATACCGGCTGAAGCATTGGTTTCATAAGAAGGAGTGGGGTGAGCTGATTTGTTGATGATCTTAATTTCTACGTTTTCCATATTTGTTTTATTTCTGATTTTTGAGTCCATGCGGTCATACCCGTGAAAATCACAATGATTGCGATTGAAACTATATAATTGCCTCTAAAGTAGACAAAGGACAAATAACTTAAGCTTATCGTGACCATCAATGTTAAAAATATGGTCTTCATTGGGTAAGGTATATTGTAATATTTTTTTCCATACAAATAACTGACTAAAGCAATAAAGAAATAAGTAATCAGTGTTGCCCAGGCAGAGGCCATATAACCTATTATCGGGATATATGTAATGTTAAATGCTACTGTGATCACAGCACCAAGGATAGAAAAATACATTCCGTATTTTGTTTTGTCAGTAAGTTTAAACCAAACGGAAAGATTGTAATAGATACCAAGAAATAAATTGGCCAGCAGTATTACCGGAACAATATCCAGGGCTTGAAAATATTCAGGTCGACCGAGTAGAAGCTGTGCAAACTGATCTATAAAGCCGATGATAATAAGCATAAATAAGGCGCCAAAAATGATAAACCAATTCATGATTTTAGCATAGGTTTCTTTGGCGTTACTTTTTTCAGACTGATTGAAAAAAAATGGTTCTGCACCCATTTTAAAAGCCATAATGTACAAGGACATAAAAACACCCAGTTTATAACAGGCTGCGTAGATTCCCATTTCTTCCTTTCCAAGAAATTTACTCACGAGCAATTTGTCGAGGTTTTCATTGGTTACAAAGGCCAGACTACCAATCATAATGGGAATACCATAAATGAGCATCTTACGGAGTATCTTTTTATCAAAAGTAATTTTGAATTTGAAAACCAGAGGAAACAATAGTAAGAAAGTAACTAAACTGGCCAAAAGGTTTGATATAAAAATGAACACAACAAGAGGGTGTTCGTTAAAAGCAGCAGCGATGAATTCAGGTATATAATTACCGTGTTCCATGGCATTTGGCACATATAAAAGAAAATACAAATTGAATATAGCGAAAATTGTCACATTCAAAACTTTGTAAAATGTAAATTTAATGGGTCTGTTGCTCACTCGCAGATAGGCAAATGGGATAACAAGCAGCGTATCGAAC
>JAAESS010000346.1 GCA_024229195.1 Flavobacteriales bacterium
ACAAGTAATTTTTGATTTCGATCATATATAAAGCCTCTGTCTGGATAAGCATATTTTATAGTAACTGCAGAGTTATTTAAGGGGTTTTGTCGGTATTTGGAATCGATAATCTGTAAAAAAAATAATCTGCCAATAAAAATGGCTCCAACTGACAAAATCAAAAAATATAATAATGACTTCCTTGGCATATTTTATCTTTTACTCATTATAAATGTTAAACTAATCATGGTCAATATTATGGTAAAAATACTGGTTAATAAAGTGTTAAGCAAGATGATCCCAAACTTACTCCATTTGAAATATTCCATACCAAAAACAATAAAATGATGTGCAAAGGTTAAGATTACAACATATAAAAACATTTTTGGGAATGGTAGTTTGAAAATTGTCATTGCTCCGTAATCAATATCTCTTTTACCAACAACACTTTGCAAAACCGGGATTCTGATAAATGCAATAAATAAAGAGGCTGCAGCATTAATTCCACCCGAATCGGAAAAAATATCAATGCATAATCCGAGAAAAAAACTGAGTATCAGAATAGAAGCATCATCTTTTTTAAGTGGGTATAAAAAGATAAAAAAGATATAGAAATAGGGGTTGATATAGCCCAAAAAGTTGATATTATTCAGCACTATGATCTGAAGTAATATCAGTCCTATAAAAAGCAAGGCATTATTAATATTTTCCCTATTCATTTGTTGATTTTTCTTCGAGGATCTCTATTTCGATTTTATCGAAGTTCTTTATGACCTGAACATTTCCAATAGAACTCATGTCATTAAAAAGCAATATATTGATATAGTCGTAATTATTATTTACTGTTTTAAAATCTTTAATTGTTCCTATCGGAATTCCTTCTGGGAACATAGATGATTTCCCCCCTGTAATTACAGTATCACCTCTGTAAATATCTGCCTGTATCGGTAGATCCAGAAGTTGAACCACATTATAATCATTATTATCCCAGCTTAAGCTGCCATAATGGTCGCTACTGAGAAGTTTGGCATTGATTCTTGAATTTACGTTCAGGATCGAAAGTACAGTAGCATAGTTTCCTGAAACACTTTTGGTAATGCCTATAATACCCTTGCTATTGATCACTCCCAGATCTGATTCCAAGTCTTGATTAGCTCCTTTGTTGATGGTCAGGTAGTTATTATTTTTTCTAAAATTGTTATTGATGACTTTAGCCGCCGTGTAATTGTATTTCTGGTTATATTTTACAGTGTCCATAACAGTCAGGTCATGCTGAACAATATCTTTTTCTTTAATACTCAGAAGGTTTTTTAAATAAACATTTTCTTCATTGAGACGTTCATTTTCTTTTTTGAGGTATAAGAATTCCTTAAAGTTGTTGATTTTATTGTAAATGCCTCCAGAAAGGAAGTTTGCTGAATTAACGAATTTACTCCGGTGAAAGGAATGACTCTGGATCGTAAAAATAATAGCAAACATTTCGAGCAACAAAAACAAGATAAATAATTTATTCTTGTCAAGGAATGAAATAATTTGTTGCATAATTTATTGTCAGGCTTCTATTTCATTAAAACACTTTTGTATTTCTCAATATCCTTTAAAGCAATTCCTGTTCCTCTAACAACTGCTCTTAATGGATCTTCTGCCACATAAACCGGAAGGTCTGTTTTTCGAGATAATCTTTTGTCTAAACCTCTTAGCATTGACCCACCTCCAGCAAGATAAATACCTGTATTATAGATGTCAGCTGCCAATTCTGGGGGAGTCTGTGATAAAGTTTCCATAACAGCATCTTCAATACGAAGAATAGATTTTTCCAAAGCTTTTGCGATTTCTCGGTAAGATAATTCTATTTGCTTTGGTTTTCCACTTAAAAGATCACGCCCCTGGATAGAAATATCATCTGGAGGGGTATCCAGTTCTTCAGTGGCAGCACCGATTTGGATCTTGATTTTTTCGGCAGTTGATTCACCTATGTACAAATTGTGTTGAGTTCTGAGGTACATCGCAATATCACTGGTAAAAACATCACCCGCAACTTTTACTGATTTATCGCAAACGATACCACTAAGTGCAATAACGGCAATTTCTGTAGTTCCTCCTCCGATATCTATGATCATGTTGCCCTTAGGCATCATAATGTCAATTCCAATACCAATAGCGGCGGCCATTGGTTCATAGATCAAATAAATATCTTTGGCATTCATTTGCTCAGCTGAATCTCTTACGGCCCGTTTTTCAACCTCTGTGATCCCTGAAGGGATACAAATAACCATTCTAAGTGAAGGTCTGAAAAAGCGTTTTTTGATGGTAGGAATGTTTTTGATGAATTCTCGAATCATCTGTTCGGAAGCTTCAAAATCAGCAATAACCCCATCTTTCAACGGTCGTATCGTTTTTATATTTTCATGGGTTTTTCCTTGCATTAAATTGGCCCTTTTGCCAATTGCAATGATCTTGTTATTCGTTCTGTCCATTGCCACAATTGACGGACTATCAACTACAACTTTTCCTTTGTGAATGATTAAAGTATTGGCAGTCCCTAAATCGATTGCAATATCTTCGGTCATAAAGTCAAAAAACCCCATAAAATGATCTCGTGTTTACTTGTTTGTATTGTGAATGTCACAAATGTAATAAATTTACACAATTCTTAGAGCCAATAGCCTAAAATAGTGCAAACTATTTTAAACCAGTGAATTCAGAAAAATTGAGTCAAAAAATGAGGGACATTTTTGAAGAATAATCTACCAAAAGACTAGTGTTTAAAATGTCTTGTTCCTGTTGTCACCATTGACATTTGGTGATCATTACAGTAATCAACAGATAACTGGTCCTTAATAGAACCTCCAGGTTGAATTACTGCTGTAATTCCTGCTTTATCTGCAATTTCCACACAATCTGGAAACGGAAAAAAAGCATCACTAGCCATTACAGAACCGTTCAAGTCAAACTCAAAGTGCTTTGCTTTTACGATTGCTTGATTTAAAGCATCTACTCTTGAGGTTTGACCTGTGCCACTTGCAAAAAGCTGCTTATTCTTTACCAAAACGATTGTGTTGGACTTGGTGTGCTTGCAAATTTTTGAAGCAAATATAAGGTCACTAAGCTCATTTGCAGAAGGCTCAAGTACGGTGACATTATTAAGGTTTTCCGGCTGGTCTGTTTTGGAATCTTTTTCTTGAGATAATACCCCATTCAAAGCAGTCCTGTAATTCAAGCCAGGTAATTCAATATCTTTTTGAATTAATATAATCCTGTTTTTCTTACCTTTTAATGTTTCAAGTGCATCTGCATCATAGGCCGGTGCTATCACTACTTCACAAAATAATTTATGAATTTCTTCTGCTGTCTTCTGATTTATGCTTGTATTGGCAATCAAAATCCCTCCAAAGGCTGATATAGGATCTCCAGCCAACGCATCATTATAAGCTTGTTCTATTGATTCTCTTTGCGCAAAGCCACATGCATTGTTGTGTTTTAATATTGCAAAAGTTGGAGCCTCTCCTTTGAATTCATTCATAAGATTTACGGCAGCATCAACATCTAAAAGATTATTATAAGATAATTCCTTCCCGTGCAATTTGTCAAACAAGGCTTCCAGGTTTCCAAAGAAGTATCCTTTTTGATGCGGATTTTCTCCATATCTCAAGGTACTTACCTGATCAAAACTTTCTCTAAATTCAACTTCACCAGCTCCTTGGTTCAAATATTTAAAAATGGCGGTATCATAATGGCTTGAAACTCCAAATGCTTTGGCAGCGAAATTCTTGCGATTCTCTAAGCTGATATGACCATCTTCTTCTGATAGAATATTCAAAAATTCATCATATTGTTTCATGCTTGATACGCAAATCACATCTTTGAAATTCTTAGCTGCAGCTCTGATCAGTGAAATACCACCTATATCTATTTTTTCGATTATATCCTGTTCCTCTGCACCACTGGCAACTGTTTTTTCAAACGGATAAAGATCGACGATTACAAGGTCGATCTCAGGAATTTTATACTCATTCAGCTGAGAAAGATCACTTTCATTATCCCTTCTGCCTAATATTCCTCCAAATACTTTTGGATGCAAAGTTTTAACCCTCCCACCAAGGATCGACGGATAGCTAGTCAATTCCTCAACAGGAATCACATTGATACCGAGATCATTGATGAATTTTTCTGTTCCACCGGTAGAAAAAATAGTGACCCCTAAGGCGTCCAATTTTTTTACGATAGGTTCCAATCCATCTTTGTGAAATACAGAAATTAATGCTGACTTAACTTTTTTATTATTGCTCATGATTCTCGCTGAAGTTTAGTCGCAAAAATAAGAAAACAATCTAGATCGACAACAGTTTGAATGTATATATTCATTCGATATTCAAGAACTTTTCAACAAGTTGTGTTAACTTATTAAATCAATCTATAAAAGCATCATAAACCAGTAGTGTTGCTCTAAATAATTATGGTGTTCTTTTAAATTTTACAAATTCACCAAGAGAGTATCTGTTGTTTCTTAATTACTGACAAAGCAAGGTTTCTTAAGAAAGGTTATCTTTGATCAAATCATAAAAATATCTCACACATTGATCGATTTTATGAGGATAAACTAAACATAATTTGGAGAAAGAAATTAAACATGGGTTGAATCAAAATTGGAAACAATTCCTGCTTTTGGTGATTGTCAATATTTTCGTAGGAGGTATGGTTGGATTAGAACGAACCATATTGCCTCAATTGGCTGAGGAAAAATTTTCTCTGACAGTTAAAACAGCAATATTATCTTTTATAATTGTGTTTGGTATATCCAAGGCGATAACAAATTATTTTACTGGTGTTCTGGCCGATAAATTCGGAAGAAAAAATTTATTAATTCTGGGTTGGGTTATTGCGCTACCGATACCATTTATACTGATCAATGCCCCTAACTGGTCATGGATCGTTTTTGCGAATTTGTTACTTGGTATCAATCAAGGTCTTACTTGGTCGAGCACAGTTGTCATGAAAATTGATTTGGTAGGGGAGAAGGATCGAGGACTTGCTATGGGCTTAAATGAATCTGCTGGTTATTTGGCAGTTGGAGGCGTAGCTTTTTTAACAGGTTGGATCGCATCATCTTATGGCTTGATTCCCTATCCCTTTTATATAGGAATAGTTTTATCCATTTTAGGTTTGCTGTTTTCGGTTTTTCTTATAAAAGACACCAAGCATCACGTGGCTAAAGAATCTCAAAATAGTGATAAGGAGCTCTTGAAGAAAGTATTTTGGGAAACGACCTGGGCTGATAAAAATCTGGGATCTATTTCTCAGGCAGGAATGGTCAATAACCTCAATGATGGTATGGTTTGGGGTTTATTTCCAATTCTACTTGCCGGTCTTGATTTTAATATAAAGCAAATAGGTGTTATTGTATCTGTTTACCCTGCAGTTTGGGGTCTGGGTCAGCTGGTTACAGGTAAACTTGCAGATATCCTGCCAAAGCGTTCTCTTTTGTTTTGGGGAATGCTATTACAGGGATTGGCTCTCGTAATTATGGCTATTAGCGGTGAATTTTATCAATTCGTCTTTCTATCTGTGATGCTGGGTTTAGGAACTGCGATGGTTTATCCGACTTTTTTGGTAGGTATCGCTTCCCATACCAATCCTATTCAAAGAGCTGAAAGTATAGGAGTATTCAGATTGTGGAGGGATTTAGGTTACGCATTAGGAGCAATATTGACTGGTGTAATATCAGATCTTTTAGGAATCAATTATTCTATATTTTTTATCGCTGTAATTACAATGATCTCGGCTCTGATCATACGTTTTAGGATGGATCCTGGTTGATGATTGAGTCTAAATCAAGTAATCCCACTCTATGACAAATAAATTCCAGTAAGGCTTCATCTTCCTTTGAAAAAGGAGCCAAATCATGCGAATCAATATCTATTTGTCCGATATTATGTCCGTCTTTGAATATAGGTACAACAATCTCTGATTTCACGTCTATTCCACAGGAGATATAATTATCTTGTTCGCTGACATCCTGGACCACAAAATTTTGATTACTAAGGGCTACCTGACCACAAATACCTTTTCCAAATGGTATGATATCATGTTCGGTGGGCTTACCCGCAAACGCTGAAAGTTTCAATTCATTTTTATTACCATTAACAAAATAGAAACCAACCCAATGAAAATGTGAAAAAGTATTCTTCAAAAGCACACATATTTCATATAATTTTTCCGAATTGGAACCATCTCTGTTAATTATTTGATTAATTTTGTTTTTGATCATCATAAAAGTAAATTCTTTCCTATACAATTAGGGGCAAAATTATTCAATCTTTGAAGAAAAATAAAGCGATAATTGTTTTTTTAGCAAAATTCTTTGCGACTTACTTTATTCTTTTTGGTGCGTTCTCTTTATATCTGAATAAAACGCAACAAAAAACGGATGTTTTTGCTTGTTCACCTATCACAGGGACTGTGGCAAATCATGTGTACAAGGTTGCAAACATGCTTGGATACGATGCTCAGATCGAGCAGCACACAGATGAGTTATCGATCAAATTCATTCTTAACGGAGTTTATGTGTCTCGTATTGTGGAGGGTTGTACTGCTGTGAGTATCATTATTCTTTTTTTGTCCTTTATCATAGCTTTCTCTGGCAGTATTCGTAACACTATTCTGTTTGGCGTTTTTGGAATTATTTTGATATATATTGTGAATATACTCCGGATTATAGCGATGAGTATTTTGTATCAGAAATTTCCAGAATATCAAGTGATTTTGCATGACTTGGTTTTTCCTGCAATCATTTATGGTTTAACATTTGTCTTGTGGATCACCTGGGTCAAGTTTTTTTCAAATCTGAATAAGAATACAAATGGATAAGAAAGTTCGAATACTGATCATTATTGCTTTGTTTTTTGCTCTTGTACTTGTGAGGGCTTTTCAGAATCAATTATTCTATGACCCTTTTATTGAATATTTTAAAAATGGGTATCTATCTGAATCAATACCTGTATTTAGCGGTTCTAAATTGTTATTGCATTTAATTTTTAGGTATGGTTTAAATACAATGATCTCCTTGATAATTATTTATGTTGCTTTTGATAACAAGGATTTTTTAATCTTTTCGATCAAGTTTTACATGCTTGCATTTATAGTACTAAGTATCACTTTTTTTATAATTTTAAAAGGAGAATTGGCAAATGGATACCTATTCGCTTTTTATATTAGAAGGTTTCTCATTCATCCTTTATTCGTACTTCTTTTGTTGCCTGCTTTTTACTACAAACAGTTAACGGTGAAAGAAATAATTTAACAAAAATTTAAAATAATTTAGTGGTTTAAGTACTACTTTTGAGATTATGTTACAAGTACTAGATAAAATAATATCCCTCATAATAGCCATAGCCATATTGATTACGGCCATGTGATTTAGTTAATTGAATATCATCACTTTAAGCTGTTATCTTTATTAACATCTACGAAAAAAACCTGAATTTTTATCGAAATTTCCTTGCTATTATTTTAGCAAATCTTTGTTTGTAATGCCTTCAAAAGAAAATTAATTATTTCCTCTTATTTTAGATTTTAACAATTTGGATTATCTTAACGATATAAAACAAACAACAAATAAATGAATCAAATAATTAAATTATCAATATTTACGGTCTTACTAGGATTTTTTGTGGCATGCAGCAATGAGAAAAAAGAGCAAGACTCGAGTAGTGCAGTTATCAAACAAAAAGAGTTTTAGGTACACGATAAAAGCGAAGAAGTGGTCGACCATGTGTATGAAATGGCAATGACTGCTTATCAATGTCCTATGAAATGTGAAGGAGAGAAAACATATGAGGAAGAAGGAACTTGTCCCAAGTGTAAAATGGATCTCAAAGAAATAGAAGTTGCCT
>JAAESS010000347.1 GCA_024229195.1 Flavobacteriales bacterium
AACCATCTTCTTCAATGGCATTGTATTCAATAAGGTTGACCTTTGAAGGTACTTTTTTACAATAAGCTACCAAAGCATCGATATCTTTTTTCTTATCATTGATCCCTTTCCAGACCACATATTCAAAAGTGATCACCTTTTTGGTCTTGGCATACCAGTACTGAAGCGAGTAAAGTAGGTCAGCAAGTGTAGATTTATCATTGATCGGCATCATTTTAGACCTGACCTCATCAATGGCAGAATGCAGTGATACTGCCAAATTAAATTTGACCTCGTCATCAGCCAATTTCATGATCATTTTATGTAGTCCAACTGTAGAAAGGGTAATTCTTCTGGGAGACATTCCTAAGCCCTCATCAGAGGTGATCATATCAATTGACTTGAGCACATTTTTATAATTGAGCAGTGGTTCTCCCATGCCCATAAAGACAATATTATTCAACTTATGACCCTTATAGGCTCGACTTTGCCTGTCAATGGCAAGGACCTGATCATAAATCTCATCCGGATTCAGATTTCTCATTTTCTTTAGTCGTGCTGTAGCACAAAATGTACAATTTAGGCTACAGCCTACCTGGCTCGAAACACATGCTGTGGTTCTTGTAGGAGTTGGAATAAATACAGATTCTACAACCAACCCATCATGCAATCGAATGGCATTTTTAATGGTTCCATCTGAAGACTGTTGCATGTCATCTACTTCGATATGGTTGATCACAAAATGATCCAGTAAAAACTGTCTGGTTTCCTTGGAGATATTGGTCATGCTGTCAAAGTCATGAGCTCCCTTATGCCAAAGCCATTCATATACCTGATTGCCTCTAAAGGCCTTCATGTTATGATCTGTAAAAAAGTTTCTTAACGCTTCTTTGCTAAGAGATCTTATATCTGCTTTTATCTCCATATTTTATAAAAAAACGTCCGACAACCAATCTGTTGACGGCTGAACGGACGTTTTGATTCAATCCTTAGAATTTAAATGATCAACATCGCATCACCATACGAATAGAATTTATAATCATGTTCAATCGCTTCCTGATACGCTTTTTTCAATAAATCATGACCGGCAAAAGCTGAAGTCATCATCATTAATGTTGATTTAGGCGTATGAAAATTTGTGATCATACAGTTTGCAATACTAAACTCATAAGGAGGGAAAATAAATTTATTGGTCCATCCTTCAAAAGGTTTTAAATGCGAGTCAGACGAAACAGAACTTTCCATAGAGCGCATAACTGTTGTTCCTACGGCACAAACTCTTCTTTTGTGGTCAATTGCATTATTTACTGCACTGGCTGTAGCCTCAGGAATAAAAACTTCCTCAGAATCCATTCTGTGCTTTGAAAGATCTTCCACCTCAACCGGGTTAAAAGTTCCCAAGCCAACGTGAAGCGTTAGTTCTTTCAATTCAACTCCTTTGATCTCGAGTCGTTTGAGTAAGTGTTTTGAAAAATGAAGTCCTGCAGTTGGTGCTGCTACTGCTCCTTCATGTTTAGCGTAAATCGTCTGGTATCTTTCTTCATCAGACTCTTCAACATCTCTTTTGATATATTTGGGAAGGGGCGTTTGACCCATTTCATTTAATTTCTTTCTGAATTCTTCATAAGAACCATCATAGAGAAATCTCAGTGTTCTCCCTCTTGAAGTGGTATTATCGATCACCTCAGCCACCAATCCACTATCTTCACCAAAGAACAATTTATTACCAATTCTAATTTTTCTGGCAGGATCAACCAAAACATCCCATAACCTACTTTCAGCATTTAATTCTCTGAGTAAGAATACTTCGATCCTTGCACCAGTCTTTTCTTTATTTCCATAAAGTCGTGCAGGAAAAACTTTCGTGTTGTTAAATACCAAAATATCATCTGTGTCGAAATAGTCTACAAGATCTTTAAAAGATTTGTGTTCAATGGTCTCTTCCTTTCTATTGAGAACCATTAATTTAGCCTCATCTCTATGTTCAGATGGATACTCAGCCAACAGCCCTTCAGGCAATTCATATTGGAAATTGGATAACTTCATAGTTGTTTTTTAGATTAAAATGCCAGCAAATATACAATCTGAAACTACCCTTTGTCAAGTGTTTTGACAATTAAATTCCTTTTTTTGAGCAATGATGCAAAATGTGTTTTGAATCCCTATCTTTACGCAAAATTTTGCGATGTCAAAAAATGTGACGCCATACAAGGATTCTGAGGTTGGTAAAAAGGAACAGGTAACCGAAATGTTTGACAAGGTTTCCTCAAATTATGACTTCCTGAACAGGATAATGACTTTCGGTATCGATATCAGCTGGAGAAAACATGTTGTCGCCTTGGTCAAAGAAGGAAATGCCAAAAAAGTGATGGATATTGCAACAGGTACAGGCGATTTAGCCATTCTGCTCGCAAAATCGGATATTGATGATGTTACCGGACTCGATATTTCTCCCGGAATGTTAGAAATTGGAAAGCAAAAGGTGAATGCCGAAGGCTTAGATAACAAAATAGATATGATTATTGGTGATTCTGAAGAATTACCATTTGAAGATGGCACCTTTGATGCAATTACCGTTGCCTTTGGAGTCAGAAATTTTGAAAATCTTGAATTAGGCCTTCAGGAAATTCGCCGGGTGCTCAAACCCAAAGGAGCCTTGATCGTTCTGGAAACTTCTCAACCGAGCAAATTTCCGGTGAAACAAGGTTTTCAGTTTTATTCAAAATACATTATTCCAACGATAGGAAAACTTTTTTCTAAAGACAAGAGCGCCTATGATTATTTACCGGAATCAGCTGCAGCTTTTCCTTATGGAGAAAAGTTCAACAATATTTTACTGAAAACAGGGTTTAATACTTCTAAAGTGTACCCTCAGACTCTTGGTGTAGCAACAATTTATCATGCAATTAAATAAAACCATGAACAGGCAATTCGTTTTATTCAGTCTTATCTTATGTTTCATTGTTCCAAGTGTTTCTGCACAAAAGGAGAGAATTGAGTATCTGCCCAATTTTGACAAAAGAACCATTCATTTTGGCTATTATTTAGGAATCAATAAGAACAGCTTTGAAGTCAATTATTTTGATCAAAGCGGATTCGATGAAAGTTCTCCGGTAAATCCGACCACAGAACAGGATATGTTTGTTTCTGTTGATGCCTCCTTAGGCTTTAATATCGGTTTTGTAATTGACTATCGAATTCACAACAATATCAATTTGCGTTTTGAGCCCGGGCTTATGTCGAATGCAAAGACCATAACCTTTATTGATCCAAATTTAAATGCAACGGTTAATGGAGTTCCTATATATGCAAACTCTACAACGGATAAAGAAAGACAAGTGTCGGGAACTTATTTGCATCTGCCCTTATTGCTGAAGTTTAGTACCAATAGGTTGAATAATATTCGACCTTATATCATAGGAGGTGTTTCTTACGATTATAATTTCTCAAGTAATGAGGAAAACGGAAAGGATAACTTTGAGGGTGAATTCAGGATGACGAAGCACAACTTCATGTATGAAGTAGGGTTTGGTGTAGACTTTTATATGTACTTCTTCAAATTTACGCCTTCAATCAGAGGTGTCTTTGCCATGAATAATGAATTGGTCAATGATAGTAAGCCATTAAATACAGCATATTCAAGCCCATGGACGGGCCCGATAGATTTTCTGGGAACACGTGGTGTTTTTCTGAATTTAACTTTTGAGTAATTTGTTAGGAGAAAATAGTTCAACCGTTGGAAATTGAACTATTTTCATTATTTCCCTACCCACTAATTTTAAAGTGATGTGATCAGCCACATTTGGAATGACCGCAACTCACACATTTTAAGCAGCCTTCTGAATAAATGACTCCTTCCGGATCACCGCATTCGCTACATTTTTTGTCAACCGCGGCAGTGCCATCTCGTACAAAGCGCTTTAAGGCTCTGGCGACACCATTTTTCCAGGTATTGATATGATCATCATACATATTCAGATTCTGAATAAGATCAACAACATAAGGCATTGGCATTTTATGACGCAAGATTCCTGAGATCAGTTTTGCATAATTCCAGAACTCCTTATCGAACGATCGGGAGAGCCCTTCGATAGTGATCTTATAACCCTCACGATCCATATATTGAAAATCATATCTGGCATCACCATTTTCGTCTCTGTTCTTAATCACCCAGCCTTTTTCAAGCCATTGTGGCAAATTAAAAGCATCATTCATTTTACCTGTAAAGATTTCATAAGGTTTTTCATCGATAAGCCCAACCACAGCTAACCATTTTTCAGATTCGTTGTGGAATCTTACGATATCAGCCGCGATCTTTTTAGGTCTTTTCTTGAATTGTGCTTTCTTTACATATACCTCTTCTTCCTTTTCATTTTTATCATCTGCAACCAGAATTCCACTTCTTGAACCATCTCGGTATACCGTAATCCCCTTAAGGCCTTGTTTCCAGGATTCCATATAAATATCTCCTACCAGATCCTCAGTTACATCCGATGCTAAGTTAATGGTAGAACTGATAGAATGCGTTGTATATTTTTGAACTAAAGCTTGCATTTCAACACGTTTCTCCCAGTCAATTTCTGAAGCTGTAGCACCTGCATAAGGGCTCTTGCTGATGTCGGTCTCACCTGTTTCAGCCATCCATCTTTCTAGTTTTTTATGGTAAACAGTAAATTCTTCAAAGGCATCGCCAAGATCGTCTACAAAATCAACGGTCGCATTTTTATCGTCCTGATTAATTTTTCTTCTCCTTTTGTATGAAGTCATAAATACCGGTTCGATTCCTGATGACACCTGAGCAAGCATACTCAATGATCCTGTTGGTGCAACGGTACTGATAGAAATATTTCTTCGCCCATGATTCATCATTCGTTTGTAAAGATCTGGAAATTCATCGCGCAACATTTGCACGAATTCAGAAGTATCTTCAATATTTCTGTTAAACACTTCAAACTGCCCTCTTTCAATAGCCATATCAATACTACTATCGAATTCTGCAGTCATTTTGCTTTTCATGATCTCGTCAATAGCACTTATGGCTTCAGAAGAATCAAACTTTAAGCCAAGTGCAGCCATTGCATCGGCTAGAGCCGTAAAACCAAGTCCGGTTCTACGTCCTTTTTTACCTGTTTCCTGTAGTAATTTCCAGGTCTCGATTTCATTTTGTTTGATTGTATCTGGCTCAGGATCATTTCCAATTTTATCCAGTATCTTATCTACTGCCTCCAGTTCCAGGTCAACCAGATCATCCATGAGTCTTTGACTCTCATATACAATCTTATAAAATTTCTTGTGATCAAACTTTGCTTTTTCCGTAAACGGATGATCAACAAAGCTGAATAAGTTCACAGCGATCAATCTACAACTATCCCCACCTTGCATGGCAATTTCAGAACAAGGATTCGTAGAAGAATTTTTAAACCCGGGATACAGTGATGAGGTAGAGTAATGATGTTGTCTGTCCCAAAATATAAGTCCTGGTTCAGCTGTGTTATGAGCACTTTTAATAATGGTTTTCCACAATTTCTGCGCATCTATTTCCTTGGTATATTTTGGATCTTTTGATTCGATCGGCCATCTCAGTGTAAAGGTTTCCTCTTTTTCAACTGCCTGCATAAATTCATCTGAAAGCCTCACTGAAATATTAGCTCCTGTCACTTTTGTCAAGTCTTGCTTGATGGTGATAAACTCTTCGATATCCGGATGCGCAATATCCATGGTCAACATCAAAGCCCCTCTTCGCCCGTTCTGCGCCACTTCTCTTGTGGTACCAGAAAAACGATTCATAAATGAAACAGCTCCTGTAGTTGATCCGGCAGCATTAGACACCTTCGCATCTTTTGGTCTTAACTCAGACAGATCTACTCCCACTCCACACCTTCTTTTAAAAAGTTGTGCCATTTGCTGGTCTGTGTAAAAAATCCCTCCATAAGAGTCATATACCGGAGGAATCACGACACAATTTGATAAAGATGCAATGATCTCATGATTTCCCAAACCGAACATCACACTGCCCTGTGGAATCACATATTTGAAATCTTTAAATAAATCGTAAATGTATTTTTCTGTAGTTTTCTTTCTTTTTCGGCCATATACTGAAAGTCCTTCAACCGGGCTTTCAACCTTGTTATATTTTGCTTCTACACGACCAAACTCTTTCGCCATTCGGCGGTGCATATCATCAGGTGTAAGTTCTTTATAAGTTCCATCACTTGTTTTTAAGGCATACTTGTTAATCCAGGTTGTAGCTGCTAGTTCATCACCGTTAAAGTATAATAATGAGCTGGTTAACACCTCTTCATAGGTATAGTTTCCTTTTGTTACTTTTTCTTCCACCATGTTTTTTATGTATTTTGAGTTTATGAGGGGACATAAAATTAGTATAAAAGCTAAGTTTTTAGGACTGCATTTCTTTTAATTATTAACAAATCATGGTTAACATTTTTTTATTTTTTTGAAAGGCCTGCCAGATGGTCGTTTTTGGATTTTTTAATCAACAACAAACATAAATCATAAAAAAATTCAAATTAATTTCTTAATTTCTAAGCAGAAAAAAAATGGCTAATCCTTCCTTTCCAAAATAATTCTGGAGAGTAACTTGGCAATTTAAAAGTAATTTTTAGTCAACGATTTACTTAGACCCGTTCACATATCCCTGAAGGTAATCGTAACGAGGTGTAAGTTTTCCGTTTTGAGTCATTCTGGCTCGTTCTAAAATACCATCTCTGTCCTCGTTAAAGAAAGCAGGAATCACATGGGTTACAAAGTTTTCACTAAAGCCCTGAGAAGCATCCCTGGGCAGCTCATTGGGTAAATTATCTACGGCCATAACAGCTATTGCTTTAGGATCAAGAAAATCTACTTCATTTTCAGTCTCCGGATCATATCCATAGACCGGTTCAGCAATGGTTGAAGCCCTGAGTGTAGAAGCCACCGGACCATCAATATCGCAACTGATATCGGCAACAACTTGAATCTTAAAATTTTCTTTCTTGGCATCGTCTCGGGTAAACAAGTAAGGCGCACCAGATCCATAAAAATGACCGGCAATGTATAGGTCACTTACTTTTGCGAAGCGGTAAAAGTTGCTGGCATAAGCTTCAGGGTGTGCAAAAAAATCAAACATGTCATGAACGGTCTCATCGATACGATAGTTGTAATCCAACACATCAATCTGACAATATACCGGTTGGTCAAACTCTTCGTTTAAATAATCATTCACGTTCACTTCCTTTAATCCCATACCATCAAGCATTTCTTTTGCGCCATTACTAACCCTCCCTTTTCCGCTCAACACAATTTTAATATTTGGTAATTTGATCTTTTTCAATTCCTGGATGAGTTGTTTCTGATCCTCAAGTTCTTCGGCCTTTGGTAACTGGAAAGATCTATTCTTCAATCCAAAAGCACGAATACCATTATAGGCACCTACGATTCCTGCATAACGCCCAAAAGCCACCAACCTGATCTCTTTTTGATCAGTGATCACCTCATGGTCATATAATTCTATGTTTTTATCTAAAATTGCCCTTAACAAGTCTCTGTTATAAGGTTGCTTTTTGATGGTGTGTGAAAAAAAGAAATACTTTTTGTTCGGAATCAAAGACTTGATTGGGACCTCTTTTACGCCCAGCATCACATCCGCATCAGCTACATCATCAACTATTTCAATACCATTATTCGAATATTCACGATCTGCAAAAGTTCTGTTCTCACTTTTCTCAACAATAATTTCAATATCTGAAAATGTGTTTTTTAACTCTTTACAAGCTTTTGGAGTTAGTACAACTCTTTTATCCGGTGGATTTTTGCCCTCTTTGATGATACCAAATTTCATATTGTTATTTTTTTAAATTGTCCTGACAAAATTTCCTGTATTGCAGATTTGGAACAGTCTTTGCGCTAAGGTATTTTGAATTGTACAAATGCACAAGTATTCATATTGAATTTTATACATTTGCGCTTTTAAAGTTCTTTACAAATTGGGGATGACTGGTTTTGACAGCAAGATCAGTTAAAATGTAAGCATGTCGAGCCATGAAATAGTACTCGTAAAAATCCATTTCAACTTTTTTAAACGGCGAAGATAATTACGCTTTAGCTGCTTAATCCGAATTATAGTAGGATGAGCCTAGTCCCGTTAGACGGGAAAGCTGAATGTCTCTTGAAAGCCTTGGTTAACGGCGTTCAGTTTTGAGGCATCGTAAAAGTAAACCTAGAAAGATCATTGTTTCGCTGGTCTTTCGAAACTAAAGAAACTAAGCTTGAAGTAGGTCGTTTTTAGTCGGCTTCAGGCCTACAATCAAATAAAAACTAAGCATGTAGAAAGCGTTTTAGTTGCTTGTTTGGACGAGGGTTCGAGTCCCTCCATCTCCACGATCAAATAGAATCTGTGAAATACAGATTCGAATAAAAAAAGACGCCAAGTTCACTTGAGCGTCTTTTTTTATGAGAAGATGTTTAATTTCTGAAAGAAATTTACAGATTCTATTTGCAGAATGAGAGTCACTAGGGACCAGCGCAGCTAATCCCTCCCAACAAAAAAATCATATTCTTCAATTCTCATTCATTATTTATTTGGATTTTTATTAAATGCGTATCCGAATCCTACAGTAAAAAAAGAATATATTATTGTTAATGAAAGCATAATTATAAATTCGCTATCAGCGTATTTACCAACTATTTTGATTAATGCGATAGTTGACATTAAAAAATGCGCCAAATTACCGATAACTAAAGGTTTGCTATAAATTCCTCCAATTAGGTTGTTTTTAGTCATCCAGTTTAGCATTCCAAATCCCAAGTATAAAGAACCTAATATTTGTAAAAATAGAATTGAGGTTTGATTACTCCCTGCATTTAGAAATTCCGATATTTCTTCAGGAACAAAGGTTAATCCAAATCCACAAATCATCAAGAATATTGAACTTGCTGTCATTAAGATTTTTGTATTCATTATTTCATTTTTTAAAAATTCTTCCAAAAATTAAACCTACCCCAGTGCCTAAAGGTAAACTAATTGCAATGCTATTTGTTACAACTCCAATGCAAAGTCCAATTCCTGCACCAAAAATTATACCTAAAGTTAAATGTTTATTTTTCATATTTTTTTACTTGATTATGTTTAGTTTAAATGAGTTGAAATCCAGTCAAAAATTATTTCTAATGCCTTTAGAGAGCAAATATTATAATTGTCAGTAATTTCATAATTAAAAGATTTATTTTATTCATAATGAAACCCCTAATTCCAAACACCTGTTTTTGCTGTTTCTTGAGCGTATTCTAAAAATGATTTTGCTTTTCTGCCTAAAACACGTTCAACATCATTAACTACCAGCTGATTTTTTGGATTGGTTAATACGTGACTAAATAAGTACTCAATTAACCAAACAACATCATTAGGTGTTTCCATTTTTTTCATCCCGTCTATATATTGCTCTAACGTGATGTCATGAAAATTCAGATCTCTTTTACTGGTCCTCGAAATAAAGTTGACAACATCCTTAAAAGTGATTAAGTCTGGACCAGTTACCTCAATAATTTCACCATTATGTGTATCATCTAATAAAACCTTAGCAGCCACTTCTGCAATATCATTGGCATCAACAAATGGAATCAATACATCAGACATTGGTAATGCCACTTCGCCAGATTTAATAGGATCTAAAAAAAAGCTTTCACTCCAATTTTGGTTAAACCAAGAAGCTCTAACGATGTTATAATCCATACCAGAATCCATAACAATTTTTTCACAAGCTTCTGCTTCGGTTTCGCCTTTCCCAGATAGCAAAACTATTTTTTTAACGCCTAGCTCTTTCGCTAAATAGGTTAAACTTTGTATGGCTTCTTTGGCTCCAGGAACTGCCAAGTCAGGATAATAAGTAACATACATTCTTTCAATGCCGTTTAAGGCGTTTACCCAAGTGTCTTTGTTGTCCCAATCAAAGCTAGGTGATGCATTTCTAGAACCAATTCTTGGCTCAATTCCTTTATTTTTTAATTGTTCCATAACTCGGCTACCAGTTTTTCCGGTTCCTCCGATGACTAAAATATTTTCTTTGTTCATTTTTACCTTTTTTAAATTAATATTATTTATACTTCAGCTTCTTGAAGCATTTTTAGTTTACTCTTTTTAATTAACCCTTTGATTAGTCCGATAAACCAAGGTACACTATAGCCTTTTTTATGCAAATGATCCGCGCCAAAATGGTAAATAGCTTTATTCCCTTTTACTCCATGACCATCAAGTAAACGGTTGTAAAAATTAAAAAGACAACCAATAAGAATTACCTCTTGTAGATCTTCTTCACTCCAACCTGCATTAAATACATCATCTGCATCTTTTTGTGTTAGTTTACTTGCTGATAAAGTCAGTTTTTTGAGATAACTGAATAGTGGTTTTTCATTGTTTTTTACAGGTGCTGATGTAATATCTTCTAATAGATCTTCTACTATTTTTGGAGAAACCCCAAAGTTTTCTGCTACAGCGACATGAGAACCATAACAAAAACTACAGGCATTAAGACCAGAAACATAAGCTGCAAAAAGCTCTTTTTGAGCGTGGGTAAAGTTCGATTTTCCACGCATAATTTGTTGCGAGGCTTTATCTAACGGACCCAACCTTTTCCGGTCGTTCCAAGTGATATCTGTAATATCTGATAACTCGTTTAAATGTTTAAAAAATGGCATAAATTTTCTTTTTTTAATTAATTAAATTTTTAGTTCTACTCGATTTTAATCAAGTCTTATTTTGAGTAAAGTATTCCTGTGATTAAGAGCACAAAAGATATCAATGATGATAGTGTTCTTATCATATGCAAGCGGTTCCAAGGTTGTTCAAATTTATTTCGGAGTTCTTGCAATTCATCTTTTGAAAGTGCTTCTAGATTTGATTTATCCAAGATCTCATTTAAAGGAACGTTACCAAAAACGGTTACCAATCCTACACCGACAAAGAAGAGTATTGCTGCAACAAGAAATATCCAAAAAGCTGTACTGTTATATCGAAATAAATAAGTATTGATAAAGAGTAGTATGGTTGGTCCCAAAAAAACAATCATAAATTGACCATTAATGATCGCTCTATTCATAGCTTGAAAAGCTTTTAAGAAACTAATATTGTCTAGTCGACCAATTCCAGGTGTAACCGCATTAGTCCATGTAAAACACAAGCCGGCAGTTAAACCTGTAAACAAAACACTTAGTATCAGAATAATAATTTTAAAGTTGATTTCCATTTTGATTAATTTTTGTGGATGATATCTAGTTTAACAATTCTTGATAATCGTCTTCTGTTTTGTTTTCGGTGACAAACGTTACATTTATTATTTAAAATTTGAAAAGCTTTTTCGCTGGAGTATTCAATTAAATCATCTGAAGTATGAAATTCAGTAGATTCATTATTTACCTTAATTGATTCATACGTTTCTATCGAATTAACTAAAATTAATGCAATAATTTGTACAAATAAATTAAGCATGAGTACCGGTATTAAATTGTTTTTTTGTCTTTGCTCTTTTAGTTAAATAATTCCCGTAATACAATACAATGAAGTAAAACTCAACAACGATTGAGTAAAACATAGGATCTCCATAAAACGCTGAAAAACTTCCTCCATTTGGAATAATAAATACAGGAACCGTTATCAGCGCATCCAATATAGTAGCCACAATTATGAATGTAAGTGCCAATGATGACGGTTTTATATAACTTTTTTTATAGAAAAGATATGTCCCTAAACAAGCACTTGGTATTATGGCTAATGCCATTACAATATGGGATTGTTGCTCAGTATTTTCTAATATGGGAACATAATACGATAAGAGATAAAAGCTAGCGCCCAAAATCCAGACTAAAACGCCATATAGAATAGGATATAAATTTTCACTAATCATAATTTTTTGACTTAGAATTATGATGCAAATCTATAGCGGTTGCACACCGTCTGCTTATTCAAAAAGAATTATGATTTATTTGAAAAGAATTTTACACCTGGCTGGGTCTGTAGCCAAACTTTTTTTCAAATGCATTTGAGAAAGAACCTAAACTATCATAACCAACAGCCCAAGCCGCTTCTTGAATTGTTTTCTGCTCGTTCTTAATTAAGTTGTAGGCTTTTTTTAAACGTTCATTTTGTAAGTATTTGAAAACAGGAACACCAAACTGTGCTTTGAATTCTATTTTAAGTTTATTGGTGTTGGTTCCAATTCTGTTGGCCAATTCTGTTAAGGAAGGTGGATTTTCTAAATCAGATAATAAAATTTCTTGGGCCAGATTAATTTTTTCTAGTTGCGAAGTATTAAGTTGTGTGTTTTGTTGTTTTGCTAATTGTCCAAAATAGTGTGAAAGTAAAGCTGTCATATGGCTTTTATAAAACAGCATTTTAATTTCGTTTTGATATGTGTTACTAAAGAACTGTTCAACTATTTGAAACATTTCTGGGCTCATATTAAATACCGGGCCTTCAACATAATGATCTTCCGGGTGCACTAATTGATGTAAAAACTTTTCTAAAAACAGACCTTCGCCATTAGGTAACTTGTCTAAGTTTCTGATAGTCGTAGCTATCACTAAACATTGTAGTGGTTTTAGTTCAGAAACATGATGTTCAAATTCCACTTTATCATTAGCATAAAATGATAAAACCATTCCTTTAGTGTGATGGAATTCTTTGTCCTTTCCATCAAATTTAACCTTAAGACCAACATCTCCAGCACCATAAAAAGCTATAGCTATTACAGGTTCATCAAAAAAACATGAATCAATTAAATTATTATTTGAAGAAGCTTCTTCCAATAAAATTGTGTAGTCATTAATGTCAATTATTTCACGATTCATTCCTTTACTTTTCTTAATTAGTTTTAATTATTATCAAGGGTTTGAGTATGTTTAGTTAGAGGATTTTACACCTACTGATAAGAATGCAAGATACTTAATTGAATGCAGAACGGTCCTAGATTGCGTCCTACATTGTCGTTGTTGTTTGTTGTGGTTAAAATTTATATGGTTTAATATTTGTAGAATCAACTAAATTCATCATACGAGATCAAATGATATAGTCACTTATCATTGAACATAGATAGTAACCAGTATCAATACCCAATCACAACAAATACACTTTCTCAAATAGCATATCGACTATACTTCAGAAATTAAATAGATTATCAAACACTTCTACTTTCCTTTGTAAATGACTATTGCATTGATTATTTTCCTTATTTTTGCATCTTTTAGAGTATCACTGAGATGAACAGAAATAAACATACTTTGAAATTTCTCTCGGCATTAGGACTTTTTATCGCCTTGATGTTGCCGATGATTATTGAGTTTGTTCATGTTTTTGATACACACGAGCATATTGTTTGTACGGATCAAGACCTTCATGTTGATCAGACACAGACAAAATGTGACATATGCACAACTCAAGTTCCCCCCATTGATTTTAGTGTTTCAGACGATTCTGAAATACTCCAAACAAAAATCATTATCCTAAAAGATGATGGGATTCCTAGTCTAAAATATGGCTCAGTAATCTTTAATTCAAACCCACTTCGCGGCCCCCCTACCTCTATTCTTAGTTAAACAAACTTTTGATGTTAATTATGAATAGGAATGCAAAATACTGTACTTATGGTACTGCTTTTGGCAGTTACCCATATATTTTCACAGGAATGTGATAACACACTTACTGGAATCATTACCGATTTACATGACGGATCTCCACTTGTGGATGCAAACGTGATTGTTGCCGGCTCTGAAATTTTTACCCAAACTGATCTGGATGGGAAATTTAAAATTCCCAATCTATGTGACGGAACGTATTCGTTACAAGTGTCACACTCAGACTGTCTGACTCAAGGTTTCACCGTTAGAATATCTGGCAATACGACGAAAAAATTCAGAATGGAACACCATTTAGAGGAACTCGATCAAATCGTTCTAAAAGGGAAAAGTTCTGGTGAAAACACCAAAACTCTTGTTGAAAATCAACTCTCAACAGATGATTTGGAGCGCTTTAGCAGTGGTTCGATAGGTGATGCACTAAACAGTTTGAGTGGCGTTTCTTCACTGAATACAGGTAGCACAGTGGTCAAGCCTATGATCAATGGCCTACACAGCAGTCGGGTGGTTATAATTAACAAGGGAGTTCGAATGGAAGATCAGGAATGGGGTGCAGAACATGCCCCAAATATTGATATCAATTCGGTAGAGAATCTAACCCTGATCAAAGGTGCAGGAGCCCTTCAATACAGTGGTGACGCTGTTGGAGGAGTGATTGTAGCAAATGCTCCAAATGCGCCTGTGATTGATAGCTTATTTGGGAAAACACTCCTTACCGGAGCAACAAACGGACGTGGTTTTTCTGTCTCCACTCAGTTAACGAAAACCTCGCATAACGGATGGTATGGTTCTGTTCAGGGGTCATTCAAAAAGTTTGGTGACTTTGAAGCTCCTGATTATGTATTGAGTAACACCGGGGTAGTTGAAGGGAATGGATCTTTTACCATCGGCTTAAATCGATACGACCATGGCTTTGAGGCCTATTACAGCATTTTTAAAACTGAGATTGGAATTTTACGGGCATCACATTTAGGAAGTGCCCAGGACCAGGTACGAGCAATCAACAGCGACGTTCCTCTGTTTATTGAGCCTTTTACCTATGACATCGATCCCCCGAAGCAAGACGCGACACATCAGGTGGCTAGGATCAATGGGTTCAAACGTATTGATGGACTTGGAAAACTAAGTCTGCATTACGATTTTCAGAGAAACAATAGATTAGAGTATGATATAAGAAGAGGTGACGATAAAGATAAGGCATCGCTTGATCTTGAACTTGACACCCATACGCTAATGCTCGACCTGGATTCCTTTCTCAATGATGATCTGCGGTTAAAAACCGGGCTTATGGGATCCTATCAGAACAATTTTGCTGATCCATCAACAGGAGTAAGAAGATTGATTCCAGACTATGATAAGTATGACTTTGGGGTTTATGCTGTTGCGGATTATCAGTATAATAACAACTGGATGTTCGAAGCAGGAGCTCGTTTTGACTACACCTATATGGATGCGATGAAGTTTTATCGAACTTCTCTATGGGAGTCAAAGGGCTATGATGTGCTTTTTCCTGAATTTGAGGTACGAAAGGTTGGCAATCAAATATTGACGAACCCACAATTGCATTATCCTAATGTGTCTGCAACTCTGGGAACGACTTATTCCTTTGATAACAGATCAAAGCTCTTTTTGAATTATTCTGTGGCGTCCAGGGCACCGAACCCCTCAGAACTGTTCAGTGAAGGATTGCATCATTCAGCTTCTCGTATCGAAATTGGTGAGTTGGATCTAAATTCTGAAGTGGCACACAATGTATCTCTGTCTTACAAGTTTCAAAATGAGGTTTGGAATATTTCAGTGAATACTTTTGTGAATACCATTCAGGGTTTCATCGTAATAGAGCCTACAGGTGTTCAGCAGACGATTCGCGGAAACTTTCAAATATGGGAATACAGGCAAACCGATGCCCAACTTCTGGGTTTTGATTGGGATGTATCTTATCTATTTGCTGAAAATTTCCGATTTAATCATCAGTTTTCCTTTCTAAAAGGATATGACAGAATACAAGAGGAAGCCTTGATAAATATGCCCCCCGTCAATACTCAAAATGAGATTGTCTACCAAAATCCGAAGATTAAAAACCTCAGGATTTCACTTCAAAGTAATTATGTATTCATGCAAAATGAATACCCTGATAACAACTTTGAAGTTTTTATCCCGGAAACGGGAACGACCGAAATAGTGGACGTTAGCACGCCTCCCGATGCTTATCATCTGTTGAACTTTAGTTCTAGCATCACTTTGAGGTCAACAAATAAATCAAAATTCACCGTAGGATTAGACATCACAAATATGATGAATACTTCTTACAGAAACTACCTGAATCGTCTTCGTTACTACGCAGATGATACAGGCAGAAACTTTTTATTAAATCTTAAATTCAATTATTAAACACTAAAAATTACTACAATGAAAAATTTGAAACTACTTACTATTCTATTCTTTGCCATGACAATTTTTATTTCATGTAACGATGATGACGATATTGATCCGGTAAACGAAGAGGAGGTGATCACAACAATGACAATTACGATGACACCAGTCGGTGGAGGAACAAATGTTGTTTTACAAACTCGTGACCTTGACGGTGACGGACCAAACTCTCCGGAAATTACTGTATCGGGTAACTTGGCTGCTAATGTAAACTATACAGGCTCTATCGTATTACTGAATGAAACAGAAGATCCGGCAGAGAATATCACCGAAGAAGTGGAAGAAGAAGATGATGAACACCAGTTTTTCTATACGATTGGTGGAGCACTTGATGCTACTACTGCCTATGAGAATTTTGATGGAGATGGTAACCCTTTAGGAACAGAGTTCTCATTGGATGCAGGTGATGCAAGTACTGGAACTTTGACTTTTACATTGCGTCATGAGCCAATGAAGCCAAATGCCGGTCTAGTAGACGCCGGAGGGGAAACTGATATTTCAGCAGTCTTCACTGTTACAATCGAATAATCACAAAATAAAAGGTTCGATAAAAAAAGACGCCGAGTTTACTCGAGCGTCTTTTTTTTTGTGAGAAGATCTAAAATTGTTGCTTGGTAATTTTACATCTTCTTATTACAGAAAAGGAGTCCCTTCAGACCTACGAAGGCATTCTATCCATCTTTTCCAGCAGATATATAGTTTAAAATGACATTTTTAGCATGTTAGGAAAAGACCTTCTCAGGAGGAAACGTCAACCCAATCCAAAAGTTTAGTATCTTGAGCAGTACTTTTAAGCATGATGATGAACTTTATCAATAATATTGACTTGACAGATTTCAAGACGCTACTACTGTTGTATGTGTTGGTGTTTGTAATCATTCTTTTCCGTTATGCATTACTTTCCGGCTCATATTATTTGTTATTTCGTGTTGTTTTTAAAAAGAAGTTCGCAGATCGGGTATTGGCAGCAAAAATGCCCTCATCGCTTCAGATTAAAAGAGAAATTCGGCTTTCTGTTTACAGTACTTTTGTTTTTGGACTCGTTGGCGTAGTACTCATTATGCTTTGGCAAAAAAGCTATACTAAAATTTATATACACCTTTATGAATATCCTCTTTGGTATTTCCCGATCAGTATTATCCTTTTTATGGTACTTCACGATACGTATTATTATTGGATGCATAAATGGATGCATGATTTTAAGTGGCTGCGTCGTTATCATTTGGATCATCATAAAAGTGTAAACACGACCGTATTAACTTCTTTCTCATTCCATCCAGTGGAGTCATTTTTTCAGGCCATAATCCTACCCATTTTATTTATCATAATACCCTTGAACATATTTGCGATTCTGATCATTCTTTTAGTGATGACCTTTTCTGCAATCATCAATCATGCAGGTGTTGAAATTTACCCGAGAAACTCATTTTTTAAAGGGTTTAAAAAACATGTCATAGGAGCTACACACCACGATATTCATCACCGTCACGCGCAAAAAAACTTTGGTTTATATTTTACTTTTTGGGACCGTTGGATGAATACGGAATATTAATTGACACAAACGTTTAGATTCCACCAAGGAATGAATAGATTTAATTTCCTAAGAATTTCTTGTTTCCAAAACTTTCTCTTTTTGATTCAGTATTTCAACTTCTTTTTTTTCTTTGTTTTTAAAATTCCATTTCATTCCAAACACTGGTCCTAAGAAAGGAATTCTTCTTAAGACAAATTCATAAATCAGAAAACAAACAACAACAGTAAATGCTGTAATTGCGATGAACTGAAGCCAAGGAGAAATAGATAATGGTAAAATTAGTTTGGCTCCGGCAAATAATACAACCATATGAATAATATATACAGGATAAACAGCTTGGCTTAAGTAATTTAAGGCTTTGCTTGGCTTGTTCAAATATTTATATCCAAAACCAAATACACCAAAAATCCAACAATTAGATTCAATCACCATGAGATACCCGGGAGCTTCAGTTCCGAATTCGAAGAATCGGATTCCATAAAGAACAATAGCTATTCCTAAATATAACCACTTCCATTTTAAAACAGTATTCCAGAAATTTTTCCCACTATATACCAAAAGGAATCCAAATATAAAGGCAAGCATACCGTAAAAGAAACCATGCCAGGTCTCTGCATATAAAGCAAATAGTTGAGGCTCTACCGAAACCACCTCAATGATAAAAAACAAGGTGATGATAAAGGGTCCTCCGGGATGACTCATCACCGTCGATAATACTCTTTTGAATTTATCATTATTAAAATTCTTCAAATAGTAACAAAGAGGCAGAAGCAAGAGCACATACACAAAAATATTACCTAAAAACCATAAATGGCCTTGATGGGGAAAATAACTCAAAGGCATGTTATAGTAATCTTGGAAAACAAACATGTGCAAAGGGGTAATGGCAATCACACCAAATATAAAAGGCAGTAATATTCGTTTTGTACGTTCAAGTAGTAATTGCTTCCAGTTTCGCTTACGTGTGGCGAAATAAAGCCCCATTCCTGAAACAAAGAATAAGAGCGGAATCCTCCATATGTTTAACATCGTCATGGGTTGCCATAAAGACTGCAGTGATTCATCGCTTTTAATAAAGCCTATGAACATAGCCCATGGCTGGAAAATGATCGCTATATGATAAATTAATAATAAACCAATGGCAATTACCCGTAACCAATCTATATCGTGTCTTCTTTCTGTGCTCATTTTGAAATTGTTTTTCGAATTAATTATTGCAACATCATAGCCATTACCGGACGTAATTTCTCAATTTCATTCAGATCAATTTGTAAACCAATCGGACTTAATTGTTGTTGCAACATCTCATATATTGGCTTTATATCAGCATAAGGACCACTAACACTTTCTCCTGGAGTTGCTCCAAAGTTGTTTTTTGCAGTCTTATCTGCATTTGCATCAATCAGCATTTGTGCGATTTCAACACGGCAGAAAAAAGCCGCAACATGCAAGGGTGTGGCCCCATCGTTATTTTTTATATTAAGATCTGCGCCGGCATCGATCAAGGCTTTTGCAATTTCTTTTTGACCAAAAGTTGTTGCTGAAATTAAAGGCGTAGAACCGCTCATTTGATCTTTCTTGTCAATATCAGTTCCAGCTTTAATATGTTGTTTAACAACTTCCACATTACCTGACATGACGGCTGCCTGAAGATCCATCTCAGGTGCATCTACTACTGCCTTAACTTGAGCACTCTTATTTGAATCATTTTTAGCACTGCCTCCTGATTGAGCACATGCACTTGTAAATAATAGTACGATTAAAGAAATGCTTAATGCAGTTGTAAGAGAATTAATTTTTTGTGTTTTCATCTTTTTGTTTTTTAAAATTTTACTTGGTTTTTTTGTTACTACAAAGATGAGTCAAGCCTTTAGGCCTTGCCAATCAGCTATGCAGCAATCTATATAAAGTTTAAAGACGGAATAAAAATCATGACGCAGGTATATAAATTATGACGCAATTCACCATTTTTTGACAATTCTGAGCCCATATTCTTTGCAGGTATCTACATAAATTTTTCTACTTTCGTAGGAACATAAATTGGCATGTCAAATACATCAGAAATCAGATCGGAATTTATTGAAAAGGCAGAAGCGATTATTCTGAAGAATATTTCGAATGAACAATTCGGGGTTTCTGAATTAGCAGAAGTCATGAACATGAGTCGTTCAAACTTACTGCGAAAAATCAAAAAAGATACGGAGCTTTCCGCGAGTCAGTTTATTCGTCAAGTGCGACTTGTTAAAAGTATGGAGTTACTGAAACTAAACTCCATGACCGTTTCTGAAATTTCCTATCAAGTAGGCTTCGGAAGCACTTCCTATTTTATCAAATGTTTTCGTGAATTTTATGGTTACCCCCCAGGTGAGGCAGGGAAAAGAAAAATTGAAGATGGGCCTGTAAAAAAGCAATCCGGTCTTTTCAGCAAATACAGATGGCTTTTTTTAGGACTAGCGTCTGTGATTCTAATCGTTCTGTCTGTTTTCGTTTTCAATAAAAAAGATGCTAAACCAATTGAAGTGGAAAAATCTATTGCAGTATTACCCTTCAAAAATGAAAGTAGTGATTCCTTGAATCTATATTTCGTAAATGGCCTTATGCAATCCTCCTTAAACAATCTTCAAAAAATTGGAGACCTGCGCGTTATCAGTAGAACCTCTGTCGAGAAGTACAGAAAAACAACAATGACTATTCCGGAAATTGCTGAAGAGCTCAACGTCAACTACCTGGTAGAAGGCAGCGGACAACGAGTTGGAGATAAAGTTTTACTCAACATTCAATTGATCCAGGCCTCAAGCGACAGGCCCATTTGGGTAGAGCAATACAGCCGCGAAGTTGGAGATGTTTTCTCGCTCCAAAATGAAGTTGCCAAGAAAATTGCCAATGCGATCAAAGCTATAGTCACTCCTGAAGAATTGCAGCAAATTGAGAAAAAACCGACTGAAAGTTTGCTGGCCTATGATTTCTACCTTCGAGCACTAGACCATTACTACAGTAGATCCAAGGAGGGTTTGGAAACAGCCGTTTCCTTATTTGAGAAAGCCATCGAAAACGATGAACAATTTGCTTTGGCCTATGCACACATTGCCTTTGCATATTATTTTATGGATTTAAATCAAGCCGATAAACAACACACAGAAGACATCAATAATTATTCGGACAAGGCACTTCTTTATGATTCGAAATCTGCAGAAAGTTTGATTTCAAAAGCGCTTTACTATATGACTATTGAGGATTATAGGTTGGCTCTTCCTTATCTTGAAAAAGCGCTGGAATACAATCCTAACTCTTCACCGGTGATTCAAATGCTGTCTGATTTATATGCCCGTGCCATACCCAATACCAGCAAATATCTGGAATACGCCTTAAAAGGTATTCAACTCGATGTTGCATCCAATGATTCGATTGCTAAAAGTTATACCTATTTACATCTAAGTAATGCCCTTATTCAAACCGGGTTTGTTGATGAGGCAATGACCTATATAGATAAGTCACTTGACTATAATCCAAAGAATTATTTTTCTCCTTTGGTTAAAACCTACATTATCTACGCCAAGAATAGAGATTTAGACGAGATCAAAAATCGATTGATTTATGAATATAATAAAGATTCTACCCGTTTGGATATTTTACAAGAAATAGCAAAGGCCTGTTATTTTCAAAGAGAATATGATTCTGCTTTTATACACTATGAAAACTTTGCAAATGCCAGAGTCAAATACGGACTGGATATGTATCCGCAGGAAGATCTGAAAATCAGTTGGGTCTATGCAAAGAAAGGATTGGATACTCAGGCCAAGATTTTTGAAAATTCATATGCAGCGTATTGTGAAAAAGATCAGTCTATTTATAAAAGTGCCAGTTTAGCCTCAAAGTATGCATTTGAAGGAAAAAATGATCAAGCTATTGAGCAGCTCAAAAATTTCGCAACTCAAAATGATATTCAGTATTGGATCTTGGTTTTTATGGAGATAGATCCCATTATAGAACCCCTAAAAAACCATCCGGAGTATAAATCAGTAATGAAAAACATTGAAGAGGGCTTTTGGAAAAATCATAACAAGTTGAAAAAATCACTTGAAGAGAAAGGCTTACTCTGATCACATCCAGGTCAATTCTTAATCTTAGAATCCCAAAGTTAAAATTTAACATTAATTTAATTCAAGGCTAGTACTATTCTTTTGTATATTTGAATCGTGTACGACATAAGCGTGTACGATACTATTGGGAATATGAAAACAGAAACTAAAACAACCTTGATTCAAAACATTTTCAGAATCCTCTTGGCCTTTTTTATGATCTATGCCGGACTAAGTCATCTCACTTTTAATCGGGTTGCTTTTCAGGCACAGGTACCTGATTGGCTACCATTGAGCAAAGACCTTATAGTTATATTGTCTGGTATTGTGGAAATCGTATTGGGCCTCGGTCTGGCTTTTTGGAAAAAGCAACGGGTAAGATTCGGTTGGGCATTGGCCATATTCTTTGTTTTGATCTTTCCCGGAAATGTTGCCCAATATATTAACGGTACTGATGCATTTGGTGTTTTAAATTCAGATAGGGCAAGATTAGGTCGACTGTTTTTTCAACCGGTACTCATTGCATGGGCCTTGTGGTCTTCAAGAGCATGGAAAAAATGGATGAATTCAGAAAATTTCAAATGATGAAAAATAAACAACTATTGCTTAAAAATCAGGTGTGCTTCCCTATTTATTCTGTTTCAAGACTCTTAACAAAGGCCTACAAACCATATCTTGATGAGCTTGGAATTACTTATCCGCAGTATCTGGTTCTTATGGTCTTATGGGAAAATGATGGCCTCTCTGTAAACCAAATTACTGAGAAATTACTCTTGAATACAAATACCCTGTCTCCTTTGCTTAAGCGGATGGAAAAAATGCAGCTTATAGAGCGAAGCCGATGTAAAAAAGATGAGAGAAGTGTCATTATAAAATTAACTCCGAATGGGAAAACCTTAAAAATTAAAGCACTAACCATTCCTGAAAAATTATCAAGCGATATCCTATCAGATCGCATTCAAATGGAGGATATGCTTCATTTAAAGGATACGCTTTGTGAATTGATAAACGTATTAAACAACAAAAGTGATACAAAAGACGGATCACAGAAATTGACAGTATAAAAAAGGAAAATTAAAAGAACTAAAATTGAAATTGAAATTATGGAATTATTAAATAAATTAAATTGGAGATACGCTGCTAAGGCCATGAATGGTGAAAAAGTAGCACAAGAAAAAATAGATAATATCATTGAAGCTATTTCCCTCTCCCCTACTTCAAGTGGTTTACAGCCTTTTGAAGTTATTGTAATCACAAATCAGGAATTGAAGGAAAAAATAAGACCTATTTCCTGGAATCAATCTGTGATCACTGACTGTTCGCACCTATTGGTTTTTGCTGCCTGGGACACCTATACTCCTGAGCGCATCAACAAGATGTTCGACTTGACAAATACAGTTCGCGGTTTTAAAAATGAAGGTTGGGAAAATTACAGACAAATGTTGCTAAACAGTTATCCTCAACAAGATGCTGAAATAAACTTCAATCACGCTGCTAAACAAGCTTACATTGCATTTTCTCAGGCAATAAGTGCAGCAGCATTTGAAGGACTTGACAGTACTCCTTTAGAAGGGTTTGATGCAAATGCCTTGGATGAGATCTTAAACCTTAAAGAGAAAGGTCTGAAAAGTTGTGTAATGCTTCCTATCGGATATAGAGACGCAGAAAATGACTGGTTGGTGAATCTAAAAAAGGTGCGAAAAAGTAAAGAAGACCTGGTAACTGTAATTGACTAATTACATCTTAAATAAATCGACAGAAAGGCCTCAAGTATTAACTTTTGGCCTTTTTTATTTCTCCTCAAACAACAACCAAAC
>JAAESS010000348.1 GCA_024229195.1 Flavobacteriales bacterium
CTGTTGTATAATCTACCTTGGTTTCCTTCCCCTCCAGATGCAGTAACATCTAAGACACCCGAGAGCATCAAATGATTGTCTGATGTTTCTATGACAGATACTCCTTCATCTAATCCCTCATAACCAAAAGATTTTTGCCAAGTCAACACCCCGGACGCAGTAATTTTTACTAGCCAAAAGTCTCTGTTACCATTATTGGATGAAACATCACCGTCCGTGCTGTCTGAATACCCAAGTAATGCATACCCACCATCAGAGGTTTCAATAATACTACTTCCTCTATCATCTCCAGAGCCACCATAGGTTTTATTCCATTCTAACTGAGCTTCAGAATCAAATTTGAGCATCCAAAAATCATAATCTTCAGTTGCTTTGTCTGTGATATCTCCATCTATACTTTGCGTGTAGCCGAGAACAGCAAACCCTCCATCTAATGTTGAAACAACAGATTTAGCTACATCATTTTTTGAACCACCAAAATTTTTAACTAGTTTAAGGATTCCATCAGAGGGATTCGTTCCTGGATGAAATGCTAAATTTGATTCTGTACATTCAGAAAAAATTATAAAAAGTAGAAAAAGCAGGTGTTTTTTCATGGATTTATTCACTTTTTCTTACAATGTAAAATCCAGTATTGATATCACTTATAATAATATTACCACTTTCAAAATAAGGGTACACATTCCACACCCCATTAAAAGAAGCATTGTCATTTGAAGGATAGGTATCAAAATATCCAATTTCCGTCATAGTTTCATTGTTGATATTCGCAATATCAATTACTCTAATTCCAGCAGAGTAATTGGCAAGGTAATAGTCATTCTCTTTTACATAGCCGTTGTGGTCAATCGCAGTAGTGGGTCCGTAATAATTTAGATGAACTGAGGGATTATCCAAATCAGTA
>JAAESS010000349.1 GCA_024229195.1 Flavobacteriales bacterium
AATGTTGGAGCGGGGTTGCCACTGGTAGACACCATAAAACTGCTTCACCATTCTGGAGAGAACATTACCCGAATCAATGGGGTATTCTCAGGATCATTGAGCTATTTATTCAATAATTTTTCTGAGCAAAGCAAAGACTTTAGCGAGATATTGCAGGAAGCGGTAGACAAAGGTTTTACCGAACCTGATCCAAGAGAAGATTTGAGCGGAAACGATGTAGCAAGAAAGTTGCTCATACTGGCAAGAGAGCTCGATCTTAAAAATGAGATTGAGGATGTAAGCATCCAAAATCTAATACCTGAAAATCTAAGAGAAGGAAGTGCTGCTGATTTTCTGAAAAGGTTGAACGAACTAAACGAAGAATACCAAAAAAAGAAAGAGGCGCAAGAACCTGACCATGTTTTAAGATATGTGGGTGTTTTGGCTGGTGATCTATCGAAAAGTAAGGGAGAATTAGAGGTAAAACTTGTATCTGTATCGAAGGATAGTTCCTTGGGTCAGGTTCAGGGATCAGATTCTATTTTTGAAATTTACACAGAATCCTACGGAAAGAGACCACTGGTGATTCAAGGTGCCGGGGCTGGTGCGAAAGTTACCGCCAGAGGGGTGTTTGGAGATATATTAAGATTAACGGAAAAAGCAGTTTAAAGGGCCATTTCAATTTGAAATTCACATCCAGAACCACAAGATATTATGACAAAGAAAAGAGAATTTGAAACAGAGGCCATCAGAAATCAGATACCGCGTTCAGACTACGGAGAACATACCAGTGCCATGTATGTCACTTCGAGTTTTGTGTTTGATGATGCTGAAGACATGAGAGCCTCTTTCGCTGAAGAAAAGGAAAAGAATATCTACAGTAGATTTTCCAATCCAAATAACACGGAGTTTGTAAATAAAATTGTGGCCATGGAAGGGGCCGAAAGTGGTTATGCGTTTGCCTCGGGTATGGCAGCGATATTTTCAACCTTCGGAGCTTTGCTCAGTAGTGGAGATCATATTCTTTCGGCAAGATCTGTGTTTGGTTCGACCCATTCCTTATTTACCAAGTATTTTCCAAAATGGAATATTGAGACTACTTATTTCAATATCAGTGAAGCAGATTCGATCGAATCTTTGATTCAACCGAACACAAAAATTTTATATGCAGAAACCCCAACCAATCCGGGACTCGAAGTTTTGGATATGGAATTCTTGGGGAAACTGTGTAAAAAACATGGAATTTTATTGGTGATCGACAACTGTTTTGCGACCCCTTATCTGCAGCAGCCCATTAAGTTTGGTGCTGATCTGGTTGTTCATTCAGCAACAAAACTGATCGATGGTCAGGGTAGAGTTTTAGGAGGAGTTGCCGTCGGGAAAACTGACTTGATCCGAGAGATCTATCTATTTGCCAGAAATACAGGACCGTCATTGTCACCATTTAATTCATGGATATTATCCAAGAGTTTAGAGACATTAAGCGTAAGGCTTGACAGACATTGTGAAAATGCACTGGCAGTAGCAGAATTTTTAGAAGATCACCAGCAAGTCAATGCGGTTAGATATCCATTTTTGAAATCACACCCACAATATGATATCGCGGTAAAGCAGATGAAAAAGGGAGGAAATATAGTGGCCTTTGAAGTAAAAGGAGGTATCGAAGGAGGAAGGAGTTTTTTAAATAATATAAAAATGTGTTCACTTTCTGCCAACCTGGGAGATACCAGAACCATTGTGACCCATCCGGCCTCTTCAACGCACAGTAAATTATCGCTGGAAGAAAGAAAAATAGTAGGAATTACAGACGGATTGATCAGGGTATCAATAGGATTAGAAAATATTTCAGATATTGTAGAGGACTTGTCCCAAGCCCTAAACTACTGATATTATGGTACTATTTAATTCTAAGAATGATCAATATTATAAAAGAGGAGAAACAAAAAGAAGGAGTATAGTAAAGGCATTTACTTGGAGAACCTTAGGCACATTAGATACCATAGTGATATCCTATATTCTTACAGGAGAGATCAAAACTGCGGTTTCGATCGGAGGGATAGAAATATTTACCAAAATGTTTTTATACTTCTTTCACGAACGCACATGGAATATGATAAAATGGGGAAAACGAGGAATATGAAAAATGAAATAGAGAAGATTTTAGAAGAAAGGATCATGATATTGGATGGGGCCATGGGTACTATGATACAGGCCTATAAATTTACAGAAGAAGATTATCGTGGCGAGAGATTTAAAGATTTTGAAATCCTTTTAAAAGGAAATAACGATCTGTTGACACTCACCCAACCAGAGGCGATCAAGGAGATTCATAAAAAATACCTGGCTGCCGGCGCGGATATTATTGAAACCAATACTTTTTCAGGTACAACTATCGCTATGGCTGATTATGCCATGGAAGATCTGGTCTATGAATTGAATTTTGAGTCAGCCAGACTTGCCAGAGAAGCAGCAGATGAATTTACTGAAAAAGAGCCACATAAACCTAGATTTGTGGCAGGTTCGATGGGGCCTACCAACAAGACAGCAAGTATGTCACCGGATGTGAATGATCCAGGTTTTAGAGCTGTTACATTTGACGAATTAAGAGCAGCTTATAAGCAACAGGCAGAAGCTTTACTTGACGGAGGAGCAGACATTCTTTTGGTAGAAACTGTATTTGATACGCTCAATGCCAAAGCAGGACTGTTTGCCATTGAAGAAATTAAAGAAGAAAGAGGTATTGACATACCGGTGATGCTGAGCGGAACGATTACCGATGCCAGTGGAAGAACCCTTTCAGGACAAACAGCAGAGGCATTCCTGATTTCAGTATCACATATTCCGCTATTAACCGTCGGATTTAACTGTGCTTTGGGCGCTAATTTATTGCAGCCACATTTGGAAGCAATTGCTCCTAAAACAGACTTGGGTATTTCTGCCCACCCCAATGCAGGGCTGCCAAATGCTTTTGGTGAGTATGATGAGACCCCCGAACAAATGGGCGCCCAGATAGAGGCATATATGAAAAGGAACCTGGTCAATATAGTTGGCGGCTGTTGTGGTACAACTCCTGAGCATATCAGTGTTATTGCAGAAATTGCTGCAAAGTACCAACCCAGACAAATTCAATCACTGGTGAAATAATGAAAAAAGAAGAGAAAAGATATTTACACCTGTCAGGATTAGAGCCTTTGGTGCTCAATGAAAACAGTAATTTTATCAATGTAGGTGAGCGCACCAATGTAGCCGGTTCTAAAAAATTTCTTCGATTGATCAAGGAAGAAAAGTTTGATGAAGCGCTTGCTATCGCACGTCATCAGGTAGATGGAGGAGCACAGATCATTGATATCAATATGGATGATGGCTTGATTGATGGTAAGGAAGCCATGGTGAGATTTATGAATCTGATTGCGGCAGAACCTGATATTTGTAAGGTGCCGATCATGATTGATAGTTCTAAATGGGAGATCATTGAAGCAGGCTTACAAGTGGCCCAGGGGAAATGTGTGGTCAACTCCATCTCTCTTAAAGAAGGAGAAGAAAAGTTTATCTGGGAAGCCACCCGAATCAAAAGATATGGGGCAGCAGTGATCGTAATGGCCTTTGATGAGGTCGGTCAGGCAGATAATTATGATAGAAGAATTGAGATCGCCAAGAGGTCTTATGATGTTTTGGTCAATAAAGTTGGGTTCGCAAGAGAAGATATCATTTTTGATCTCAATATTTTTCCGGTAGCAACCGGGATGGACGAACATAAATTAAATGCCATTGATTTTATAGAAGCCACTCGATGGGTTAGAGAAAACCTGGCTGATGTGAGCGTGAGCGGTGGCGTGAGTAATGTATCCTTTTCTTTTAGGGGAAATAACACAGTGCGAGAAGCCATGCATTCGGTTTTTCTGTATCATGCGATCCAGGCCGGAATGAATATGGGCATCGTGAATCCGACCATGCTAGAGGTCTATGATGAAATACCTAAAGATCTTTTGGAGTATGTGGAAGATGTGATTTTAAACAGAAGAGATGATGCTACCGAACGCTTACTTGATTTTGCACAAACCGTAGTTGGTACTAAAAAAACTGCCGTAGAAGAGCAGGAGTGGAGAAGTGATCCAGTTCAGGAAAGAATTACCCATGCATTGGTAAAAGGAATAGATGCTTTTATAATTGAAGATGTTGAGGAAGCAAGAACTCAGGTTGAAAAACCGATAGAAGTCATCGAAGGTCATTTAATGATCGGGATGAATGTTGTTGGAGACTTGTTTGGTTCTGGAAAGATGTTTTTGCCGCAAGTTGTCAAATCTGCAAGAGTGATGAAAAAAGCGGTCGCTTATCTAAATCCGTTTATTGAGGCAGAAAAAGGAGAGACTCAAAAATCGCTTGGTAAGATTCTTATGGCTACCGTAAAAGGTGATGTGCATGATATCGGTAAGAATATCGTGAGTGTAGTTCTGGGTTGTAATAATTATGAAATTGTTGATCTGGGAGTAATGGTCCCTCCAGAAAAGATCATAGAAAAAGCGATTGAAGAAAACGTTGATGCCATTGGTCTGTCAGGGCTTATCACACCTTCTTTAGATGAAATGGTTTACCTGGCCAAAGAAATGGAAAGACGAGAACTGGATATTCCACTTTTAATTGGTGGTGCCACAACGTCAAAAGCACATACTGTTGTTAAGATCGATACTGAATACAAAAACGCTGTGGTACATGTGAATGATGCTTCGAGAGCAGTAACTGTGGTAGGAGATTTGTTAAATAAGAATACATCAAATGCCTATGTTGCCAGTCTTAAAAAAGACTATGAAGCATTTAGAGAAAAGTTTTTAAAAAGAGGGAAGACAAAAAGATATGTCTCTTTGAATGAAGCCCGCAAAAATAAATTTAAAATTGACTGGGATCAAAATTCAATCAAGAAACCAAAAGAGATGGGGGTTCAGGCTCTTAAGCAAATTAGTTTAAAAGAGCTGATGCCTTTTATTGATTGGCAACCTTTCTTTATTTCATGGGATCTTCACGGAAAGTTTCCGGAAATTTTAAATGATGAGGTAGTGGGAGAACAAGCTACCCAGCTTTATGAAGATGCTCAAAAGATGATTGAAATGATCATTGCTAAACAGTTGTTCAAAGCAAAGGGAATTTTTGGTCTTTTTGAAGCCAATGCCATTGATGAGGATGATATTCTGATCACAAAAAACAAAAAAGAAATCGCAAGATTCAGAACACTTCGTCAACAGTTACACAAAAAAGAAGGAATTCCAAGTTATGCCTTGGCAGATTTTATCGCTCCGTCAGATAAGAAACAAGACTATATGGGTGCTTTTTGTACTGCAATTTTTGGAGCAGATGAACTTGCCGCAACATACAAAGAAACCCATGATGACTATAATGCCATTTTGGTTCAGGCTGTAGCCGATCGTTTTGCTGAAGCTTTCGCTGAATATTTGCATAAGCAGATCAGAATTAAACATTGGGGGTATTCAAATGATGAAAACCTGAGAAATGAAGAACTCATCAAAGAAGCTTATACAGGGATTCGTCCGGCTCCGGGATATCCGGCTTGCCCCGATCATCTTGAAAAAGATACGATCTGGCAGTTATTGGATGTAGAAAAAATTATTGGTGTGAAGCTGACCGAAAGTAGGGCCATGTGGCCAGCTGCTGCGGTTTCAGGTTATTATTTTGCCAATCCTGATGCACGATATTTCGGACTCGGAAAGATAAGAGAAGATCAGGTTATTGATTATGCCAACAGGAAAGGTATTTCTAAGGAAATGGCTATGAAGTGGCTGCAACCAAATTTATCAATTTAGAAATTAAATAAAAAATACAGATTGTCGGAAAACTGAAAACAGTCTATAAAAGTTAAGATGAAAGTAACAGAACACATTAACAATGCGAAAGGTGAAACCTTGTTTTCATTTGAAATCATTCCACCTCAGAAAGGTCAAAATATTCAAAAACTGTATGACAATATAGACCCATTGATGGAATTTAAACCTCCATTTATTGATGTAACGACCTCAAGAGAGGAACATATTTATATTAAAAAAGAAGGCGGACTATTGGAAAAAAAAGTGACAAGGATGCGACCGGGCACCGTTGGTATTTGTGCCTCTATCATGAACAGGTATCAAGTAGACACGGTACCTCACGTTTTATGCGGTGGTTTTACCAAAGAAGAGACAGAATATGTTTTGGTTGACTGTCATTATTTGGGAATTGATAATGTCATGGCATTAAGAGGAGATGCGATGAAAGATGAAGCCTATTTTATGGCAAAAAATGAAGGTAATAAATTTGCTTCTGAGCTTGTAAAACAGATTAATGATCTGAACAATGGGGTTTACCTGCACGATATTATTGAAACTACCTATAATTCAGATTTTTGTATCGGAGTGGCAGGGTATCCAGAAAAGCATATGGAATCACCTAGTATTCAGTCAGATCTGAGAAGGTTAAAGGAAAAAGTTGATGCAGGGGCAACCTATGTGGTCACCCAGATGTTTTTTGACAACCAAAAATATTTTGCATTTGTAGATGCAGCCAGAGCTATGGGTATTGATGTTCCGATTATTCCGGGAATAAAACCAATAGCTATTCAACGTCATATGAGTATCCTTCCACAAGTTTTTAGTCTTGACCTGCCTGATGCACTTGTTAGTGAAGTTGAAAAATGTAAAAATAATGTCGGGGTAAGACAAGTAGGCATTGAATGGGCGATACAGCAATCTAAAGAACTCATTGAGGCTGGCGTTCCGGTACTTCATTATTATTCAATGGGGAAGTCGGATAATATTAAGGCGATAGCGAGTCAGGTTTTTTGATTTTTTGTCTGTCCTTTTACCTTGATGCAAAAGAACTCAAATCGCTTTCCATTCTCTTAAGAAGCTCGTACTATATAAATGAATCCTTGACCAAATATGTCAATACATCACTATTTTATATACAGATATAAGAAAAATAGATTTTGAATTGATGAAACGGAGAAATATTTTCATATTTTTGTTTAAGAATTAAATAAAACGAAATAACTAAACTAAAGTATTATGGCAATAGAAGTAACAGATGCTAATTTTGAAGATGTTGTATTGAACTCTGACAAACCAGTTTTGGTTGATTTTTGGGCAGCTTGGTGTGGACCATGTAGAATGTTAGCTCCCATCGTTGAAGAGTTGGATAAAGATTTTGATGGTAAAGCAAAGATCGTCAAAGTAGATGTTGATGCGCATCAGGAATTTGCTGCAAAGTATGGAGTTAGAAATATTCCTACGGTACTCGTTTTTAAAGGTGGAGAAGTAGCTGACAAACAAGTTGGTGTAGCACCGAAAAATGTGTATACTGAAAAATTGAATGCTCTTTTATAACGTACAGAAAGCATTTTATAAATTAAAGGTTTGATCATCACGTGATCAAACCTTTTTTTATGCCTAAAAAACTGGCCTTAAGTCAACAAACATTGACTCTTACAATTGTAATCTGTATCTCTAATTGAACATTTCTCCTTACTTTTGATAGATGACAAAATCCGATTTGAACCAAGTAAAGGGTATACCTAATATCGAACTGCTCGCCAAGCAGGTAGTGGAGGGTTTTATTACCGGGATGCATAAAAGTCCTTTTCATGGTTTCTCGGTTGAGTTTGCAGAGCATCGGCTTTATAATAAAGGAGAAAGTACAAGGCATATTGACTGGAAGTTATTTGCCAAAACTGAAAAATTATTTGTCAAGCGTTATGAGGAAGAAACGAATTTAAGAAGTCATATCATCATAGATAATTCGGCTTCTATGCATTATCCGATAATGGATACAATTGGTGTTGATCATTACAATAAGATTGGTTTTTCGGCACTTGCAACTGCTGCCTTGTTAGAGATCTTAAAAAGACAGCGAGATGCATTCGGATTGAGTATTTATTCCGAGGACAGCGAATATTTTGCTCCCGCTAAAGGCAATGAGAAACACAGAAGAATGTTACTTGACAAATTACAGCTAATTTTAAATAAAGGCTCAAAAAGTCACACAGACACCTATAAGGTATTGCATGAAATTGCAGAGAAAATTCACAGAAGGTCCTTGATATTTTTATTTACGGATATGTTTCAATCAGATAAAAATGAAGAAGAACTATTTGCAGCTTTAAGACATTTAAAGTACAATAAACATGAAGTGGTATTATTTCATACCTATGACGGAAAGCGAGAATTAAACTTTGATTTTGATGATTTGCCAAGAAAATACGTAGATGTTGAAACAGGTGAGCAGATTAATTTATTTGCCGGAAACATTAGAGAAGCCTATAAATTAAAAGTGGAAGAATATTTTAAAAACCTAAAGTACAAGTGCATGCAATACAAAATTGATTATGTACCTGTAGATATTCATGACGGCTTCGATCAGATATTGACAACCTATATGGTCAGGAGAAGTAAATTTATTTAAAAATGTTCGATTTCCTTTTGACAAAACAAAAAACAAATTTATATTTGCACCTGCTTAGCAATAAGCGATGCTTGTATAGCAACGGTTTGGTAGTTCAGCTGGTTAGAATACCTGCCTGTCACGCAGGGGGTCGCGGGTTCGAGTCCCGTCCAGACCGCAACAAAAATAGTTGTGTTGTTAACAATAAGGGTTAAACCTTAGATAGTTAGCTAATGAAAAACTTCAGGGAACTGAGGTTTTTTTGTTTTTAGGGGGTTTCTAAACCCTTCAGCCTCATTTTCACTTCAATCTTCTTGGGAAGCCTTTTATCCATAGGGCTTACAATCATTAATCTTCTTTCAGAAGGTATTCCACTTTATAACAATTTTATCTCTTGCAGGTGCACATTAAGGTGTGCATTTATTATCAGGTGCACATATTTTAACTAACTAAATTATACAACTATGAATACATTGAAACTAAACATACGATACTTAGTCATTACGCGAAGACTAAATAAATCAGGGTTAACGCCTATAAGGTGCAGACTGACTTATAGCAAACAGCGAAAAGACTTTTCAACGGGTCTATTTATAAACCCAGACCATTGGGACCCCAAACAACAAAGACTCCTAGATCAATCAGATCAGGAGGAAACAACTAACATGCAACTAAGCCTTATTGAGAACAAAATCAGTAAGGCTTTTTTAATGCTCCAAGTCAAGGAGGAACCATTTTCAGTACAAGATATTTATGATGCTTACAAGGGTAAAACCCTGGAAAAGGACATGGGTATTTTGGAGGTATGGGACTTACATAATGAACGAATGGAAAGACTTATTGGCAAAGAAATAGTCTATGTCACTTACCAGAAATATCTTGAATCTCAGAGGCACTTAAAAGACTTTATCAGGCATCAATATAAGGTGTCAGATAAGGCTCTCAGAGGTCTTAAAATGAGCTTTATTAACGAATACACCTACTACCTAAAAACAGTCAAAAACTTCCAGCATAGCACACTAAATAAAGCTATTCAAAGGATGCGTAAGGTGGTAAAATTTGCCATTGGACATGACTATCTGGACAAAGATCCTTTCCTATTGTATAGAGCTAAATCAGTTAAGAAAGAGCTGGTGTTTTTATCAGTAGAAGAGCTCAAAAGATTAGAGAAATCTACCTTTAAGATCAAAAGATTAGAAGTCATCAAAGACTGCTTTGTATTCTGCTGCTACACAGGATTGGCATTTAAAGAAATGGTCAGTCTAAGGAGAGAGCATATAGTCAAGGGGTATGATGGT
>JAAESS010000350.1 GCA_024229195.1 Flavobacteriales bacterium
AGGTATAACTTCACCGGAAGCTTCTATAACCTGGGTAATCGGCGTAAGTGCGGCCCACGGGAAAAAGATAAGAGCTGCTGCACCTAAGACATAAAGGCTTCTTCTAACGAATAAATTATCCTGCGGGTCTTCGAGTTCTAATGCCTGAGCTAATCTATTTCTACCTAATAATGTATTAGAGTCTGATGCTGACAAACCAGGAAGTTGACTAAGAAGTGAATCGGCTGAAGTAGAAACCTTTGAGCTAGAACCTGGAGCGATTCCATTTGAAGTTGAGTTTGTCATGAAAACGAATGAAATTAGAGAAAAGTCAGAAAAATAATTTAGTGATCTAAGTTTTAGATTGAACCAAAACTTCGAGCTCTTTTTGTGTTCCCTGGAAAGTAGACACACCTTTATCAATAATGCAAATATTGTCGGCTAATTCAAGCATTTTATTATTAGACGTTGTCAGGATAATACATCGCTCTTGCTTTGAAAACATACATTGTTTAAGTTTAGGAAGCGCATCAACAATTGCCTCGAATTGTACAGATGTTAAGCCCTGGCTAATATCATCGATAAGAAGAATTGGTGAGTCCTTAATCAGAGCCTGGGCCAAGCTAATAAGTTTTTGTACTCCGACAGGAAAGTGATAACTCATATCATTATTCAAGTAAGTGTCAAAACCTTCTGGAAGATTGGCGATGAAATCATAAACACCAATCAATTGGCAAATTTCTTTAACAGCTTCAAAAGAAGCATCAGGATTCATTGCTGTAAGATTTTGCCATAAACTTCCTTTTAGGAATTGACTATTGTTCATTACATATGAAATATTGCGTTGAATGTCTTCATTCGTAAACTGACGGTAATCTTTGCCATCAAACGAAAGGGTACCATTTGCAATTGGATAAAGTTGTGCAATTACGTTGAGCAATGTTGTTTTACCACATCCTGATTTACCAGTTATGGCGTAAATTGTACTGGGCACAAACCTAAGGTCAACTTTTGCAAGTAATAGCCTTGAAGTGCTAGGAATACGACAAGATAATGAATCCAATTGAATGGAACCATATAATCTTGATTTAGTGTTAATAGATGGTCTGGTTACAGAAGAATGATTCCTTAGTTTTAGAAAACGATCAAGCTGGCTATATTGATTTTTAATCGTGTCAAAACGAAGCAATGCATTCATTAAGGATTGAAAGGGGGTAAAGACACGCCACACAATAAACATTGCAGCAATTAAGTTTCCAAGGACATTATTACCATCAGGACTTGTAAACATTAGCCAAGCTCCAACTGCAAGCGTTAAAGTACCTGCCATTTGAGATGAGGTTGAGGTTAGTATTTGAAGAATTCCTGCTTGCTTATTGAGAACCAAACCACTTTTAGTGCTCTCACCAGATAATGCACGAATACGCTGTACCCAAATTAATTCTAGATGTGCAAGTTTTATTTCTTTGAATCTTCTCACTAATTCTAACTGTGCTTGCAATATACCAACGCTTGTTTTTATATTTAACTCTTCCGCTCCACTGTAAAACTTCGATAAAACTAAAATTATTGAGCCACTTATTAACATGATTACAATCGGTACAAATACAAGATTTCCAGCAAGAAGACCAATTGCAATCAAGTAGATTATAATGAAAGGGAAATCAAGCAACGCTAAAGCTAATGGTCCCTTTAGATAATTAAGCATCGCATCTAAATTTCTGATCCTCGTGTTGTAGTTACTTAGATTGATGCTCTTAAGTTGGGAGTAGTCAAGTCCTAGGAATTTCTGAGTAACTCTCATTCCAAAAAGTGAATCAAGCTTTCCAGCCATCTGACTTATTAGATTTGAGCGCCACTGACGCATATTGAATTCAAGGATAAATAAAGCTCCAATTCCAAAGAACAACAATAATGATGATATAAATGCTTCCCCTGGAATGGCAATATTGTAAATTGCACGCAAATAGAGTGGTAGTGACAAGGCGAGCAATGATATTCCAAAACTAATCCAATAAAGTGCAGAAATTTTATTGGAGAATCGATAGGCTATATGTTTGATAATTGATACATCTTCATTGGACTTTATTTCGTCAAGTATCAAAAGAAAGCCACCTGGCTCAATCTTTTTAAGATCAAAACGACCTTGTGCATTTCCGGCTATAATTGAATCTTGATCTTCTACAAATAGAACAAAAGGTTGATCACTTGGGTCAATATATAAAGCTGGTAATTTGTGAATGTTGATTGATTTAAAGTCTTTCAGCTTTTTCAGTTGAGAATTATAACCAAGTCGTAAAAATAAATTTCTTGTATCTACAAGATCTATTTCTTGTGGATCTCTTCCGATTATATTTGCTATTTCGTTAATTGATCCTGTCCATTGAATCTCTTGTAAAAGAAGCCTAATACAAAAGACAAGCGGTAAATCAGGGCTGAGAGATAGATCTCGTATCAGTGGTGTATTTTGTGTGTGTCCCACAATTGTTGAATTTTTATTCGAAGTTTTCATTGGACACCTCCAACTTTAGTCATTGACAATGTTTGAATCGTTTGATTGCATATTTTGCCCAAAACAGGACTTGTACCTGCTATCACTAAGGTTGTACGACCGTTACAACAACTTATGATCGTCTGTATACCCTCAATAAATGGCTTTCCGAACGTACATCCATTTAAGTCGATTAGAAGTATGAGCGGATTTTTAGATAGGCCAGAAATAATGTGAAGTAATTTTTCATCATCTGAAGATAAGCCTGAACCCATTTGACTTCCTATAGTTGTATCGTAGCCAAGTGGTAGAGTTTTTATCTTTTCATCAATCCCTAATAAATAAGACCAAAAAAGAGCGCTACGTTTATACTTTGAAGGCTCAAAACAGCTTAAATTTTGGATTAAAGAACCATCAAAGGATCTGAAGGATGGATTTACATACGCTATTTTATCAATGATCTCTAATCCAGAATATTCACTTAGCGGTATATCATTCAGCAGAATTGTCTGATCATTTTCAGCTAAAACAATGTTTTCAAACATTCTTGTTATCTCCATACCATTTGAATTGGAATTAATCCAATGACTTTCATTGCGGTGGATCTTTAGCGGGCCGAGTTCTGATGTTGTAATTGTGAATATGTCTGTATTCGTTGGAGATATTGTATTTTCTGATTTAGTGTTGTTGACCTCGATAATTGGTGTGCTCATTAGAGCTTGGTATTCATCCTGTGAATGCACTAAGCTTCGATAACTGCTCCATAATGTGGAAAGCCTTTGCCAAGGATTGAAGATTTTACCGATGAGTAAAATTGCTGCCGCCAAAGCACCAACCAATAAACGATCGTTGATGACTAAAATTGCACCGAGAGTGGCTACTGCTGCAAGTGTTGCCTGACTCACTAGATTGCCGAACGCTTGGTGTTTTAAAAGGTATTGATTGTTTTTCATTCTTCGCCAAGATAGGCGTTCTTGCAATGGCTCTAGAGAAGTTAAATACTGCGTGTTTAATCCGTTCGCTTTGATTAGATCTACAGAATCAACCGTATCAATCTGGGTGTTTAATCGCTTGATCTCTAGTTGATCTTGTTCTTTGCTAACATGTTCAAAGTCTTTAGCAAATGATAAGGATTTAAAGAAGAATACACTAATGCCTACCAAAACCGGTAAGGCAATAATCCCACCCACCATGAATAAGATTACAATGAATATCAATGAAAAAATCAAATCAATTGCTGTTATTAAGGACTGCAGTGCTGAATTGTCTTTCAATAAATTAATACTATTCAGTCTAGATATGTGTTCTGAGGGTGATGATTTTAAAAAACTTCGTATTGGAATAGAGACAAAGTGACTAATCGCATTGACTCGTTTCTCATGGGTCACTCTTGCACTATCTTCACCGACCAAATCAAGTCTCATTATCTTTAGCCAAACCGAAATTATCATTAATACGACAACTAATATTGTCAGCAAGATTAAGCTTTCAATTGCTTGCCTAGGAAGAATTACAGAATAAACAATATTAATATAGATAGGTGCAGATAGCTCTAACAGATTTATCAATACGGAAGCAATAATTATTTGTCCGATTCGATATTTTTTCCAATCAAATTGCCTTAAGGATTGAAAGTATCGATGATGGGATAGTTCATGCAAAAGTTGTTTGTACTTAAAGGCTTTTCTTTTGAAATAACTGTTAGGATTGAATTGTAGTTGTTTCACGGCTAGGCAATGAGTGAATCGAATATTTGAAGCATAGTAATTTTTCTTGCGCTGTCAAAACTTTTTGACCCCAAAAGTGCAAATTCGTTGCATCTTGAATGCTTTTTTTAATTTTCATTATACTTTAAGCGTAATCTTAGAATTCACTCATCAATCTCTCAGTATCCTTGCGCTGCACACGAAGAATTGTCGATATGATTAATATTTAAGATCAATACCGTGTCCGTTAAACTTCTTTTAAAAAGCGATGTGACTCGAGTAGAAGTTCTAGGTCAAGGAAACACTTTTCCCCTCAATTTTTCCATTATTGCTCCCTTCACGGAGACTTCGTTTGTTGAGGAAGTAATGATTCAGAAGTTTGGGACGAATCGTTTAGAGCCTAATGAGTTATTTTGCTTGCTGTCAACCGATCCGTTGATTCAAAGTAAGTTTGATGGACCTGAGCTGATTTCGGGGAGTCTTTCAAATGAAAATTATATAAATCAATCTGTTGATTTCA
>JAAESS010000351.1 GCA_024229195.1 Flavobacteriales bacterium
CCCATATAGAAGTGGAATTAACGGTTTCGAAACGAAGTGGAATTCATCAATATCAATTCCCCAGTGTCGAAAATCAAATCGTAATTTTAGATTTAATTCATCGTGATAAAGTATTGGATGCAAAAATTGATAAAATTTCAACTACTGAAATTCAAGGGTTTCGCTTTTCTGATGCTTGGGCCAAAGATCAACGATTATATTTTTATTTGAAAACGTCCCATCCATTTATCGATCAGGTACAATCACCATCTGCTCAGGGAAGTTCGGGTGCAAGAAAATCAGCGTTAACTTTTATCAATCCAAACAACGAACCTATCATTATTAAAATTGGAATCTCAGCGGTTGATGAAGCTGGAGCACGTCAAAACCTAGAAACGGAAATAGGTTCGCTAACATTTGATGAAGTAAAAAAGAAAGCAGAAGTTACTTGGGAAAAACAATTAAAAAAAATTGTAATAGAAAGTTCAAGTCAAGACAATCTAACTAATTTCTACACCGCTATGTATCATGCCATGATTGCTCCAAATTTATATCAAGATGTGGATGGTCGGTACCGTGGTATGGATTTAAAAATTCATCAAACAAATGAGTTTGATTATTACACGGTGTTTTCTCTTTGGGATACTTACAGAGCAACGCATCCTCTTTACACGATCATCGAACAGGACAAAACCAATGATTTTATCAACACTTTTTTAGCAAAGTATGAAGAGGGAGGGATTATGCCTATTTGGGACTTATCTGCAAACTACACCGATTGTATGATCGGTTATCATGCGGTTCCTGTAATTGCCGATGCTTTTTTGAAAGGAATACGAGGGTATGATACCGAAAAAGCTTTTGAGGCGATGAAGCATAGCGCCTTTCAAGACAAGCTAGGGCTTAAGTCTTATAAAAAAATGGGTTTTATTCCGATGGAAGAAGAAAGTGAATCGGTTTCTAAAACATTAGAATACGCCTATGACGATTGGACGATTGCTCAAATGGCAAAAGCCATGGGTAAAGAAGATGAC
>JAAESS010000352.1 GCA_024229195.1 Flavobacteriales bacterium
GTTTAATAAAAGATTTTGATTTAGTAGTGGGTGCAGTACCTGGTTTTATGGGTTATCAAATGATGAAAGATGTAATTGAAGCAGGAAAAAATATAGTAGATATATCCTTTTACCCTGAAGATCCTTTCGGACTGGATGAACTTGCAAAAGAAAAAGGAGTTGTAGCTGTAATGGATTGCGGAGTAGCTCCTGGTATGGGAAATATCATTTTTGGACATCATGATCGGCAAATGAAAATTAACGATTACGAATGTTTGGTTGGCGGGCTCCCAGAAAAAAGAGAATGGCCATACGAATATCAAGCAGTTTTTTCTCCTATTGATGTAATAGAGGAATATGTGCGTCCGGCTCGATTTGTAAAAAACTCTCAGATGATCACTAAAGAAGCTTTGTCTGATACTGAGATTATAGATTTTGAAGAAATTGGTCCATTAGAAAGTTGGAACTCAGACGGATTGAGAACTCTGATTGAAACTATGAAACACGTACCGAATATGATAGAAAAAACTTTACGTTATCCTGGATGTGTTGAATATTTAAAAGTTCTGAGAGAAAGTGGTTTCTTTTCTTATGATAAGATTGAAGTAGACGGGAAAATGATTCGCCCTATAGATGTTACATCAAAACTACTTTTCCCAAAATGGGAAATGAAAGAAGGAGATA
>JAAESS010000353.1 GCA_024229195.1 Flavobacteriales bacterium
AGCACCTATCTCGGCATCCATTCGATTGATGTCGGCGGTCCCATCCTGGCGACTTAAAACCGTTTTATAGATACCATTTCCTCTCCATTTATAGGCCAGATAAGTTGCACGTACATTGGAAGTAAGTTGTCTAAAATTATTGGCCTTGGTAATATTTATTCCAAAATCAATATCAACAGTCAGTCTTGAAAAAAAACTCTTTCCGATCGGTTCTATAAAGACAATGTCAGCTAAAATGTATTCCTTCCTGCCGTCATCCATAGTAACTTCTACAATCTTTTCTTTGCCAGCCACACTATTAATGTCTGAAGTATGTCTCTGTCCATCAGTAACCGAAATAATAAATTGTCTTTGACTTTTGATTGTTTTTACTTCACGCCATTTGATCTTAAAATCTGAATCATCATAAGAGGTGCTGAAAGTAAGGATACTTCTATCCATTTTTTCAATAGTACCAACCAATACGTCATTATTTGAAAGTGTCAAAGTGTCTTTTTGACCATATACCACAACGCTTATAAAAGTCAGTAAAATCACGGCACAAAAATGTCTCATATGTTCTATTATTTAGAACAAATATAAAAAAATGACCTTCTTAAAAAAATAATTTTATCCAGCTCTTTTTATGATCAGTTTTCAGCTTATATTAGCCCAAATTGACTTGTTTCTCATGATTTTTTCAAATGTCATCCATACCGTTTTATAAGCAGGATCGTGATGACCCTCCTTCGAATATACCACCTGTTGAGCTGCCTTTCTTGCCAGATACAACACATTTGAATCATGTACAATATCAGCTATTTTTAAATTGAGTACACCACTTTGTTGTGTCCCCATAAGATCACCTGGACCTCTTAATTTTAAATCTACCTCTGCAATTTTAAAGCCATCATTGGTTTCTACCATTGTCTGCATTCGTGTTTTTGCTTCCTTGGTCATCTTAAGACTAGACATCAGTATGCAATAACTTTGATCAGCACCTCGCCCTACTCTACCTCTTAATTGATGAAGTTGAGATAAGCCGAAACGTTCTGCACTCTCAATGATCATTACACTGGCATTGGGCACATTCACCCCTACTTCTATAACAGTGGTAGCTACCATGATCTGCGTTTCTCCTTTTACAAAACGCTGCATTTCATAGTCCTTATCTGCAGATTTCATTTTTCCATGTACAATACTGATTCTATAACTGGGCAAGGGAAATTCTCTGGAAACACTTTCATATCCGTCCATGAGATCTTTATAATCCAATTGTTCTGACTCCTTGATCAAGGGATAAACGATATAGATCTGACGTCCTTTTAGAATTTCATCCTTTATAAATTTAAATACAGCGAGTCGATTGCTGTCATAGCGATGGATGGTTTTGATCATTTTCCTTCCAGGTGGTAATTCATCGATCACAGAAATATCCAGATCTCCGTATACACTCATTGCCAAGGTTCTGGGGATGGGTGTTGCCGTCATAACCAGTATATGAGGTGGAAGATTATTTTTCATCCACATTTTTGCTCTCTGAGCCACACCAAATCGATGTTGCTCATCTATAATAGCCAGTCCTAGATTCTTAAACTTTACTTTATCCTCAAACAGTGCGTGGGTACCTATCAATATATGGAGATCTCCGTTCTCTAATTCTTCATGAATTACGCGTCTTTGGGCTTTTGTTGAAGAACCTGTAAGCAATTTTACAGAAATCCCTACCGGTGAAAGTAATTCTTCGACTGCAGTAAAATGTTGATTTGCCAATATTTCAGTAGGTGCAATCAGGGCTGACTGATAGTCATTATCCAGAGCGATTAACATGGTCAGTACGGCAACGATTGTTTTTCCTGAGCCAACGTCACCTTGAAGCAGGCGGTTCATCTGTGCTCCGGTATTCAAATCTTTTCTGATTTCCTTTAAAACCTTTTTTTGCGCCCTGGTGAGCTCAAACGGTAAATGGTTCTTGTAAAAACCATTAAAATACTGTCCGATCTGATCAAATACAAAGCCCTTATTCTTGGCCTTATTCGTCAGGTTCTTAACCACGAGTTGTAATTGGATAAAAAACAATTCCTCAAACTTCAATCTTTGCTTTGCTTTGGTCAATAACTCCTGACTTTGAGGGAAATGTATATTGAACATGGCTTCATTCTTGGAAATTAAGCCTTGTTCAAGTAATATTTTTTCGGAAAGAGTTTCACCAAATTTCCCCTTACTTTCAGTAAAAAGTTGTTGCTGCATTTTCTGTACAACACGATTACCGACTCCTTTATTGGATAAAAGTTCCGTCGAACGGTATACAGGCTGCATGGTGATTTTAAAACCCTTTTTGTACTCACTTAACAAATCCATCTCAGGATGGGGCATCGTGAAGTTTCCGTTAAAAAAATTCACTTTTCCAAAGATCACATAAGGCACATTTAACTTAATAGCCTCTTGAATCCACTTTGCGCCTCGAAACCATACCAGCTCCATCTGACCTGTTTCATCGACAAACTGCGCCATCAATCGACTACCTCTTTTTTGTTTTACTGATTTAAAACCTGTGACCTTTCCTACTATCTGAACATCAGCACTGTTATTTTGTAATTCTCTGATCTTGTAAAATTTAGTTCGGTCGATATATCTGTTCGGAAAAAAGTTAGCAAGATCACCATAGGTAAAAATACCTAGCTCTTTGCCTAGAAGTTGAGCTCTTGCAGGGCCAACACCTTTGAGATATGATATGGAAGTTTGAAAATTAATATTAAACTGTTTATTGAATTACGAAAATATAAAACTTAATTCTTTTGAAGATTCTTTACATTTGATTTTTATTCACCAAAGATGTCCATCACAGATATTAAACATTTTTTAGATGAAAAGGTCGTTCAATACAACAATCCAAAGTTTATTGAAAGTGATCCCATTCAAATTCCTCATCAGTTCAGTGCTAAAGAAGATATAGAAATAGCAGCTTTTTTAACAGCTACAATTTCATGGGGTAACAGAAAGATGATCATCAAAAATGCCTCCAAACTCATGGAAATTATGGGTAACTCGCCTTATGATTTTGTGATGGAGTCAAAACCTGTTGACAATTTACAATTTGTACACAGAACCTTTAATGCAATTGACCTTCAGTATTTTATAACTGGACTACGAAATATTTACACCAATCACAAGGGCTTGGAAGCAGTTTTCAATAAGCATATAGCAAACGATAATATCCAAAGTAGTATTCATCATTTTAAAGGGTTGTTTTTTGAGCTTGAACATCCTGAGCGAACACAAAAGCATATTTCCGACCCCTATAAAGGATCAGCCGCAAAGAGAATTAATATGTTCTTACGTTGGATGGTCCGCAATGACAATACCGGAGTAGATTTTGGTTTATGGAACACGATTTCTCCATCCCTGCTCTCTTGTCCTTTGGATGTCCATTCTGGTAAAGTAGCCAGAAAACTTGGCTTATTGAATCGAAAGCAAAATGATGCAAAAGCACTTCAGGAATTAGATACAAATCTTCGTAAGATGGACCCGGATGATCCGGTAAAATATGATTTTGCACTATTTGGCCTAGGGGTTTTTGAAAAATTTAATTGACCCTGTCATTTTGTAATTTAAACTTTTAGTCAATTCACTTTTTAGTTGCTATTCACTTTATTTTTAATCGCTACCTTTGCGGCCTAAAATTCAATTAAGATGCGTTTACACAGAAATCTTGTGCTGGCCGTGATCCATGCGCTTGACCTTATTTACAATGAAAAAGAATATGCTGATAAGGTGGTTCAAAAAACCTTAAAACTGGACAAAAGGTGGGGTGTGCGAGATCGAAAGTTTGTTGCTGAAACAATCTATGACATGGTCCGATGGAAAAGACTTTACAATGAAATTGCAGGAACCAAAGAGCATTATACGAGAGATAATTTATGGAAAAATTTTGCAGTTTGGGCCATCCTAAAAGGCATTAAATTACCCGATTGGAGGTATTTTGAAGGAACTCCAACAAGGAGAATTAAAGGTAAATTTGACGAACTGCAAAGCATAAGAAAATTTAGAGAATCTATTCCAGACTGGATGGATGAAATTGGTGAGGCCGAATTAGGTAAACGTTGGGATGATGAAATAAAAGAATTAAACAAACAGGCAAGAGTAATTCTGAGAACCAATACCCTTAAAACGACACGTAAAGAATTGCAAAAGCTTCTTGAGAACGAGGAAGTATTTACGGAGTTTGCTCCTCAAGCACCCGATGCCTTAGTTTTAGTAGAGCGTAAAAATGTATTTCTTACCCAGGCATTTAAAGGTGGCTTATTTGAAGTTCAGGATGCATCTTCACAATTAGTAGCTCCTTTTTTGGATGTAAAACCTGGTCAAAAGGTTATTGATACCTGCGCAGGAGCAGGAGGTAAAACACTTCATCTGGCTTCGCTTATGGAAAACAAAGGTCAGATCATAGCCATGGATATTTATGCACATAAGCTGGCTGAACTTAAAAAAAGAGCAAAACGAGACGGAGCACACAACATAGAATCACGCGTGATTGATGGTACAAAAGCCATTAAAAAACTGAAAGGCAAAGCTGATCGGGTACTCATAGATGCACCTTGCAGCGGAATTGGTGTTTTAAAAAGAAATCCTGATTCAAAATGGAAACTCAATGGGGAGTTTTTAGATCGAATCAGAAAAACGCAGGCAGAAATTCTGGATAATTATGCCTCTATGGTCAAAGCCGGTGGAAAGATGGTTTATGCCACTTGCTCCATTCTACCCTCGGAAAATGAAAAACAGGTTGAAGCATTTTTAGAAAATCATTCAGAGTTTAATTTGGTCAAAGACAAGAAAGTATCCCCTGCAGCCTCAGGATTTGACGGTTTTTACATGGCCTTGCTCGAAAAGAACTCATAAGTTCAATATTTCAGCTGCTTCGTGGATAAAAATAAAAACAAATACCTGTTCAACTCTTCAAGGTTGGGATTCAAAACTTGGACTCTAAATGATCTTGAAGAAATGACTCATATTAATAAAGATGCTGAAGTCATGAAATTCTTTCCGTCTTTATTATCGAAAAAGCAGACCCTGGAATTTATTATTCGAATGCAAGATCAATTTGCAGAAAAAGGATTTTGTTATTTCCCTGTAGATGATTTGAAAACCGGTGATTTTATTGGATTTATTGGTCTCTCTTTTCAAAATTTTGAAAGTGATTTTATGCCTTGCATAGATATTGGTTGGCGTATAAAAAAAGAGTGTTGGGGAAAAGGACTTGCCACAGAAGGAGCTTTGGCCTGTTTAAAATATGCAAAATATGAATTGCAATTGGAAAGTATTCATGCAATGGCTCCAAAAATAAATTCAAAATCCATTGTGGTGATGCAGAAAATTGGCATGAGCCACATCAAAGACTTTGAGCATCCCAAACTCAAAAAAACTCCCACCCTAAAAAATTGCGTATTGTATAAGATTGACCTTTGAAGATCACAGAGCTTAAGGATTTTTTTATTGAATGAATAACTTATTGAATATTATTAACATTAGCTGCCGAAATACAAGGTCAATTGATTAAATTTGCGTTTTTCAAAATCCCAAGATAAAATCAGTCAAATGATCTACTTTTTCACTCAAAATCAAACAGTATTTGCTGTTTCTTCTCCTTCAGGAATTGATGAACAAAATATTGAAAAATTAAAATGGCTATTCGGCAATGCTGATGCATTAAAAGAGAACGCTGTTACAGGACATTTTATAGGGCCAAGAAAAGAAATGGTGAGTCCATGGAGCACCAATGCAGTTGAAATAACGCAGAACATGGGTATTACCGGGATCTCCCGTATTGAAGAATTTTTTAAAACAAGCTCTGAAAATCTTGTTTTTGATCCAATGATCCAGCATCATTACAAAGGATTGGATCAAGACCTGTTTACAGTTCATATCGAACCTGAAGCCATAAAAGAGATTGATGACATTAGGGCTTATAACAAGGCAGAAGGACTGGCTCTCAGTGAAGATGAAGTCAATTATCTGGATGAGCTATCAAAAAAATTGGATCGAAAATTAACAGATTCTGAAATATTTGGTTTTTCACAGGTCAATTCAGAGCACTGTCGTCATAAAATATTCAATGGAACGTTTGTTATTGACGGACAAGAGAAACCCAATTCTCTATTCAAAATGATCAAGAAGACTTCTGTCGAAAATCCAAATACTATCGTTTCAGCTTATAAAGATAATGTTGCGTTTATTGAAGGACCGTTTATTGAGCAATTCGCACCAAAATCAGCCGATAAACCGGATTATTATCAGAATAAAAAAGTAAAATCAGTTATTTCCTTAAAAGCTGAGACACATAACTTTCCGACAACAGTTGAACCCTTTAACGGTGCCGCTACAGGTTCAGGAGGAGAGATCAGAGACAGGCTTGCCGGCGGAAAGGGCTCTTTACCTTTGGCTGGAACCGCCGTATATATGACTCCCTATTCACGTCTTACAAGAAACAGATCCTGGGAAAATATGTCAGAAAGAAAGTGGCTATACCAGACACCCATAGACCTATTGATCAAAGCCTCTAACGGAGCTTCAGATTTTGGTAATAAATTTGGTCAACCTCTGATATCAGGCTCTCTTTTCACTTTTGAGCATGAGGAGCATAACAGAAAGCTTGGCTTTGATAAAGTGATTATGCTGGCGGGTGGCATAGGTTATGGGAAAGACAAAGACAGTCTGAAGGAAAAACCTGTAAAGGGAGATAGTATCATCATTTTAGGAGGTGATAATTATAGAATTGGAATGGGAGGTGCAGCTGTATCTTCAGCCGATACCGGAGAATTCAATACGGCCATTACGCTTAATGCAGTGCAGAGGTCAAATCCTGAAATGCAAAAAAGAGTAGCAAATACCATTAGAGGAATGGTTGAAGGTGAAGAAAATAAGATCATCTCGATCCATGATCACGGAGCCGGTGGACACCTTAATTGCCTATCTGAGCTTGTTGAAGAAACCGGTGGTGTCATAAACATTGATGCCTTACCAGTTGGCGATAAAACCTTATCCTCCAAAGAGATTGTAGGTAATGAATCACAAGAAAGAATGGGCTTGGTCATCCATGACAAAGACCTTGAATATTTACATAGAATAGCCGACAGAGAGCGATCTCCTATTTATGATGTCGGGCAAGTAACAGATGATTTCAAGTTCACATTTGCATCTGAAAAAACAGGTGAAAAACCAATGGATTTTGATCTGGAGGATATGTTTGGCAGTTCTCCTCAAACCATTATGAACGATAGGACACTGCAACGTGAATATAAATCTATCGCTTACAGTGTCGATGAAATTTATCAGGATACTAAAAATCTTTTGCAACTTGAAGCTGTTGCTTGTAAAGACTGGCTCACAAATAAAGTTGATCGATGTGTTGGAGGAAAAGTAGCCAAACAACAATGTGCCGGCTCACTTCAATTACCATTAAATGATGTTGGCGTGATGGCTCTAGATTTTAACGGCAAGAGTGGTATTGCAACCTCTGTAGGACATGCTGTGGCAAGTGCTCTGATCGATGAAAGAGCGGGTTCAAAAAATGCGATTGCAGAAGCCTTGACCAATATTATCTGGGCACCTTTAAAAGATAAGCTCGAATCTGTCTCCCTTTCAGCTAACTGGATGTGGCCTTGCAGAAATGAAGGAGAAGATGCCAGGCTGTATAACGCAGTTGAAGCCGTATCAGAGTTTTCTATCGCTTTGGGCATAAATGTTCCTACTGGTAAGGACTCTCTTTCGATGAAGCAGAAATATGCAGATGAAGAAGTCATAGCACCAGGCACCGTGATTATTTCTGCGGCAGGAGAATGTTCAGAAATCACTAAAGTTGTCGAGCCCGTATTTCAGGCAGTAGAGAATAATAGAATCTACTATATAGATTTTTCTGAAGATGAATTTCATTTGGGTGGCTCCAGTTTTGCTCAGGTAAAAAATGGAATTGGTTCTCAAACACCATCTATAAATAACGCAGCCTATTTTAAAAAATGTTTTAACACCATACAAGAATTGATCAAAAAAGATCTTATTCTGGCCGGTCATGATATTTCTGCAGGAGGAATGCTGACAACACTTTTAGAAATGTGCTTTGCTGAAAATAAGCTGGGAGCGAATATTCACCTCGATGGAATTGACGAAAAAGATCCTTCGAAAATATTATTCTCAGAAAAAAGCGGCATCATCATTCAAACTTCCAAATCAACAGAAGTAAATGACATCCTCACTTCAAATGATATCAGCTTTCATCAAATAGGAACAGCAGTAAATTCAGCTAGCCTTGAGATCAAAAACTTCGATTTAAGCTTTGACATAGAGACCTACAGAGATTACTGGTACTCAACTTCATATCTGTTAGATAAAGAACAAACAGCCAATAAGCTCGCAGAATCAAGATTCAGTAATTATAAGAAACAACCATTAACATATGATTTCCCTGAAGGTTTTACAGGAAGACTGCCACAGATTGATGCATCAAAACCACGACCCAAAGCAGCGGTCATCAGAGAAAAAGGTTCCAATAGTGAACGAGAAATGGCTAATGCAATGTATTTGGCAGGCTTTGATGTCAAAGACGTGCATATGACTGATTTGATCAGTGGTCGTGAAACACTTGA
>JAAESS010000354.1 GCA_024229195.1 Flavobacteriales bacterium
GCAACGATCTCAACCATATCCTCATTATCTTCATTAACCTTGATAGGAAATAAAATACGCTGATTCCCTATATGGATAAAAGAGGCATCTTCAGCCTTTGAAAGATCATTTTTGATCAGTATATCGATAGGAAGATTAAAATAATTGGAAAGCTCAATAAGGATTTCAACCGGCGGTGAAGACCTACCTTGTTCATAAGATGCCACACGCTCTCTGCTAATATTCAACTCATTGGCAAAAAATTCTTGCGTATGCTTCTTTAGCTCTCTAAGGTGTTTGATGTTGTTAGCAATAAAACTCATAATGGTACATATTTTATCAAGGTCTGGTACAAATATAACCTAAATTTGTAGTATATTCTAAAATTATATTTTTTAACGTCTCAATGTACCTAAATACACATACCTATTACAGCTTAAGATACGGCACTATAAAACCTGAAGACTTATTGGTTATGGCTAGAGACAAAGGACTGAAAAACTTTGCTTTAACCGACATAAACAGTAGTACAGCCTGTATTGATTTTATACGCTTATCCCCTAAATATCATATAGATCCGGTTGTAGGAATTGACTTTAGAAATGGCGTACAGCAAGAGTTTGTTTTACTGGCTCAAAACAACCGGGGTTTTCGGTATATTAATGAGTATCTCAGTGGTTTACTTCATCAAAAAGAATTTAATGTAGCAACAGAACCTCCGATCATACCGGAAGTATTTGTGATCTATCCTTTTTCAAAAGAGCTAAATCGTCCTTTGAATAAAAATGAATTTCTGGGAGTAAAACCTGATGACCTGCCAAGGTTAAAGTTTTCCAAACTTAAATGGCCCATGGAGAAGCTGGTCATTCTCCAAACCGTTTCTTTTCAGAATAAAAAAGGCTTTAATACGCATCGTTTATTAAGAGCCATCGATAACAATACCTTATTGAGCAAACTGCCCCCTTCTGAGCAAGGAGAAGAAACAGATATCATGCTACCTGTTTCAGCATTGTATGAACTATATAAAGAGTATCCTCAAATCGTTAAAAACACCCAAGAGATCCTGGAACAATGCTGTATTACATTTGATTTTGATAACCAGATCTCTAAAAATCAAAAAACCTATACACAGAATGAAGCGCTAGATTTCAGGCTCATGAAAAAGCTGGCTTATCAGGGTCTTAAATACCGTTATAAAAAACTGGGAACCCGTATTTTTAACCGCCTTGAAAAAGAGCTGGAAATCATTCAGCAAAAAGAGTTTGTCTCTTATTTTTTGATCAACTGGAAGATCTTAAAATATGCAAGAAGCAAAGGTTATTACTATGTAGGCAGAGGTAGTGGAGCCAATAGTATTGTCGCTTATCTCTTACGAATTACAGATGTAGATCCTATAGAGCTCGATCTTTACTTTGAAAGGTTTATCAATTTGTATAGAAAAAATCCACCTGATTTTGATCTTGATTTCTCCTGGCGTGATCGCGATGATATCACCAATTTCATCTTTCGGACTTTTAAGAATACAGCCTTGATCAGTGTATACAACACCTTTAAATTCAAAGCCTCTGTACGTGAACTTGGTAAGGTTTTCGGTTTACCTAAAGAGGAGATTGATAAACTCAGTAAAGGACAATTTCGTATTGATGAACTGGATTTCTTATCAAAACTGGTCATTGCTTATAGTAAATTCATAGAAGGGTTTCCTAATTATCTGGGTATACACGCCGGAGGTATCTTGATCTCTGAAAAGCCCATTAGTCATTATACGGCTACTTTTTTTCCTCCAAAAGGATTTTCAACCACTATGTTTGATATGGTAGTAGCCGAGGATATCGGTCTTTATAAATTTGATATTCTAAGTCAAAGAGGACTGGGAAAAATCAAAGAAGCTGTTGAAATTGTTGGTTATAACAGACCTGAGCTCCCTCCTATTGACATTCATGACATCAAACGTTTTAAGGAAGATAAAAAGGTCAAATTTATCCTAAAAAATGCCAAGGCAATAGGTTGCTTTTATGTAGAATCTCCAGCCATGCGTATGCTGCTTAAAAAATTACAGGTTGACAATTATCTCGGACTGGTAGCAGCAAGTTCAGTGATCAGACCGGGAGTTGCCAAATCAGGTATGATGAGAGAATATATTTTAAGGTATCGTCATCCGGAAAAGAGAAAAGATGCACACCCTATTCTTCTAAAGATCATGCCTGAAACATATGGTGTAATGGTGTATCAGGAAGATGTGATCAAAGTAGCCCATTATTTTGGCGGACTTACCCTGGGAGAAGCTGATATGCTCCGAAGAGGGATGTCTGGAAAATTCAGGTCACGTACAGAGTTTTTAAAAGTCAAAAATCAGTTTTTTGAAAACTGTAAGCAAAAGGGGCATTCTCGTGAATTGACAGCTGAGATCTGGAGACAGATCGAAAGTTTTGCCGGTTATGCCTTTGCCAAAGGACATTCTGCCTCTTATGCCGTAGAAAGTTATCAGAGTCTGTTTTTAAAAGCTTATTATCCTCTTGAATACATGGTGGCCACCATTAATAATTTTGGAGGATTTTACAGAGTGGATCTTTACCTGCATGAAGCAAAAATGCATGGAGCCATAATCCACGCCCCCGATATTAATAAGAGTCATTATGAAACTCGTATTGAAGGTAGTGATATATATCTTGGCTTTATTCTACTTCATTCTTTTGAAATACTCAATGCTAAAAAAATTGTAATCGAACGATCCAGAAATGGGCTTTATACTGACCTTGATGATTTTATTGATCGGGTACCTATTTCTATTGAACAGATTACTATCCTTATCAAGATCAATGCCTTTCAATTTACGGGTAGAAACAAGCGGGAACTACTATGGGAAGCTTATATGAAAATCAATAAAGTAAATCTGGAAGAACAGGTGGTTACCCTTTTTAAAACTGAAAAGATCAGTTATCAGACACCCCGTTTGTACAGTTCAAAATATGAAGATGCTTTTGATGAAATTGAATATCTTGGCTTTCCTTTATGTGATCCTTTTGAATTGATCACTACCAAAATCGGTCCTTCACTTCAGGCAAAGGAACTTCCCGCTTACATTCACAAAACAGTGATGTGCTATGGCTATTATGTAACCGCTAAAAATACATCTACCCACAAAGGAGACCGCATGTATTTTGGCACATTTATAGACAGAAACGGTGATTTTATTGATACGGTACATTTTCCTCCTGTCGCGAGAAAATATCCTTTCAGAGGAAGAGGTGTTTATCAATTAGTCGGAAAGGTTATGGAGGAATTTGACAGTATCAGTATCGAGATCAATAGTATGAAAAAACTTGATATGATGCAGGATCCGCGTTATGCAGAAAAACAAATTAAAAGAGTGAGCACATGATCTATTTAAATGAAAGAAATATCCTTCACATGGATCTTGACACCTTCTTTGTTTCATGTGAGAGACTGATTGACAGCAAGTTAAATAACAAACCTGTTTTGATAGGAGGCACTTCCGATCGTGGAGTCGTAGCGTCTTGTAGTTATGAGGCCCGTAGATTTGGCATTCATTCTGCTATGCCTATGCGTATGGCCAAGCAGCTCTGTCCGGAAGCCGTGATATTAAGAGGTAATTCAGGAATTTACTCTAAATATTCTTCTATGGTTACTGATATTATCAAGGAAAATGTACCGATTTATGAGAAATCATCCATTGATGAATTTTATATTGACCTTTCGGGGATGGACAAGTTTTTCGGCTCCTATAAACTCGCTTCCGAATTAAGAAATAAAGTCATTAAAGAGACCGGATTACCCATTTCTTTTGGCTTATCGATCAATAAAACCGTTGCAAAGATCGCAACAGGCGAGGCTAAACCCAATAATCAAATCAAGATCCATAAAGGAGATGAAAAACCTTTTCTTGCTCCTTTATCTGTAAGAAAGATTCCTATGGTGGGCAAAGTAACTTATAAATCACTCTGTGATCTGGGAATCAAAAGAATCAAGACCGTTCAGGAAATGCCTTATGAAATGATGTCAAAGGTTTTAGGGAAAAATGGAGGTTCTATCTGGAAAAAGGCCAATGGTATAGACAATGCACCTGTGGTACAATATCAGGAAAGAAAATCGATCTCTACAGAAAGGACCTTTAATAGAGACACTACAGATGTTTTAAAACTAAAAACCATATTAACAGCCATGACTCAGGAACTCACCTATCAACTGAGAAACGGAAATAAATTAACGGCCTGTGTTTCTGTTAAGATCAGGTATTCTGATTTTCAAACATATACCATGCAAAAAAGAATTCCCTACAGTGCTTCTGATCATATCATTTTTCCCATCATCACGGAATTATTTAAGCGATTATATCAGCGTCGATTACTAGTAAGGCTTGTAGGAGTAAATTTTAGTCATCTTGTTGAAGGTGGACAGCAGATCAATTTATTTGAAGACTGTGACAAAGTGATCAGTTTATACCAGGCCATGGACCGTATCAGAAAACGTTATGGAAGTAGAGCAGTGATCAACGCATCAGGTATGGGTGCTAAAAGTATTGGCCGAAGCAACCCCTTTAACGGAGAGGCTCCTCCGCTATTGGCGAATAGAAGACAATGATAAAATGATCCTATTTGGGTTCTAATTCTAAGCTGTTTAGGCTTTCTTCCTGTTGCTTTTTTATCATTTGCTTTATGGTCAGGGTACTTCCATCATGACTCCAGCCCGGCGCTGCGAAAGCATACATGAATTTATGATACCAATTTTTTGATTTTTTCATATCCCTCCATATATCCTTATACTCATGAGTTAATATGACATATAAATTATAAGATTCGGGAGGAGTGGTAACACCATACTCGATATCAATATTTTCATCAAATTCCTTCCAGGTCCCAAATATCTTATCAAAAATATTTAAAAATCCTCCGTGATTTTTATCCATATACTCAATATTCTTTGCATGATGCACCTGATGCATAGTGTGGGTATTAAATATTTTTTCAAAAAAGCCCAATTTAGGGATATAAACCGAATGTAGTTGAAATTGCCACAGCGCTTCAATACCCAAACAAACGACGACCATTTCAGGTGGAAAACCTATTGCCGGAATCCACATATAGAAGAAAGGTTTATACAAAATAGTAAACCAACCATTTCTAACTGCTGTTCCTAAATTAAAATTTTCAGAAGAATGATGTACAATATGCGCAGCCCATAAAAATCGTACATTATGATTCTGACGGTGGAACCAATAATAAGAGAAATCATCCAGTAACTGACAAATGATCCAAATATACCAGGCATAACCGAAAGATTCCCAACCCATAATATTCATCCTTACGCCATCCACTAAGGGATTGAAAAGCTCATAGACCAGATTAAATATAACAATAGCAGAAATTGTTTTTATCAAGGGGGCAAGAAGTGCAGAACCGATCCCCATACCTAAGCTGGCCATCAGATCCTTTTTTTCATATAAGTCCTTTCGCTTATGCGTCTTACTATAGGAAAACTCAAGTGCAATAAGCCCTAAAAAACAAGGCACCCCGTATACAAGCGGGTTTGTAAAATCCATAGATAAAAGATTAGTAATAATACTATCGTTCCATGTCTGATCAGAGATGCTCTAAAAATTAATTACTGAAAATACCAGGAAAAATGGCAAAATGTTGCTTGCGCCGAAGATATGGAAAATATTCAAATATTTATGGTTCAACTAAATGATATACGATATAAAAAAATTAAATTTTTCGGGCATAAAAAAACCTCTAACAAATTCATGTTAGAGGTTTAAAAGAAAGGCAACGACTTACTCTCCCACCAGTGGCAGTACCATCAGCGCTGATAGGTTTAACTTCTCTGTTCGGGATGGGAAGAGGTGAGAC